>JBIIDM010000212.1:0-5581 GCA_044238365.1 Bdellovibrionota bacterium
ACAAAGGTAAATGGTTGAAATTGCTTTAGACACGAGAGGCGTGCAGTGATATAAAAGCGCAGGCTAACAGCTTGCTACGTCGAGCATTTTATATCATGAGCAACGAAGTGGATGAAGTAATTTCAGCCATTTACCGCAGTTCTTACGTCGAACTCAGGTTTCTATATGTCGGAGTGTGCGCGATCATAAATAATCCTAGTTAAGCGGTCATCATACCGAATAGTAGGCAAAAAGCGCAAACAGTCCACGAATCTTTCAAATGCACTCGTTAGACTCTCTTGTATGCGAACTAGGGTGCGTTGACATTTAGTTTTTCGAGACCAAATTTCCCAGGTTGGAGCCCTATTTTCGATAAATTTTGACCAAAAGCACAGCCGTATGGGACATACGGCGAGCATTTTGGTCAAAATTTAGTGGAAATGGGGCCCAATCCTGCGGAACTTTAGGCCGAAAAACTAAATGTCAACGCGCCCTAGGCTATTTAATACCCCGAGTTCGACGTAAGAACAAAGGTAAATGGTTGACGATGAGAGCAATCAAAGCGATTATACAGGCACCAACCGCAGCTCTCACGCCAACCTTGAGCAGAGCACTATAGACACGAAAAGTATCAGAGGCCAAGGAAGGCTTATAACCTTCGATGACCTAAAGAAAAGCACCAACCACACCATTTACCGCAGTTGTTACGTCGAACTCAGGTCATTAGCATCACAAAATTTCAGGCAATACCGGCTCACGCCTCAACACCCGCCAATCTTCCAGCAATCGCTCTTGGGTTTATCATCAGAAGGCTTTCCTGTTTCCCTGCCCCCAAGTCAAGCTGATAGGCTTGCTGAATATCCTCCAGAAAGCTACCGTGATTCTTGCGGTAGAAAAGCTCAGGCAGGGCAACGGCCTCGGATTCCATAAATGAAACGATTGCATCAACACTATCTACGATTAACCCAAAATTCATTCCCTCATCTTTAAATATCAGCACCTTCCCTTCCGAACCTTCTGGAAGCTTCGATTTAGAATACATAAACCGAGCATCAACTATCACGATAAGTTCGCCGCGTAGGTTCAAAACTCCCTTACACTGAGATGGTAAACCGGGGGGATGCAACAGAGTCTCAGGAACATCTATAATTTCTCTGACGTCACCAATACCAATACCGTACTTCTCTTCAATCAGAAAGGTAATATAGGTCTTTCTGGAGCCACATTTCTTGCTGACCAAACCACGGTCACCGCTACTGGCAAAAAGTTTGCTGTGACCTCGCGTTATCACCCGAACTTCATCACTTGAGAGCACCTTATCCTGATCCAAAAGTAAAATATCTCCCTCACTCTGTCCGGAAATACAGCCCTTGAACATATCGTCCTTGACATTTGCTAGCACAGCAAAATTGACCAGCTCATCGGGATAGTAGGAGACTAGGCTCTCGACCCTATCGACTAAAAGTCCAAAAAGGGCCTGTTCGATCCTCATCACCAGCACTCTTCGTTCACCCAATGTTACTCCCTCAGACCGGTCGGTAGCCCGAAAATTAAGCAGAGCCGCGAAATCAACGATTGGAACTACCGCTCCTCTCAGCTCAATAGTCCCAATACAGTTATCGATATCTAAACCAGCCCTTACCTTATCAACCTTAAGAATCTCTTGGATTCCCTCAATCCCGAGCGAACAACGGGACGGACCTACGAGAAAGGATATACACTGCTTGCGATTTCCTTTTTTGTTCAACAACTCATTTCGCCCACGCCCGCCCTCGCCGAACTTGAATTTGCCGGAAATACCTTGAGTCGCAAACAGATTTGGGACATCAAGAATCTGCACGATCCGTCGTCCCTCTTCCAGTTTAAAGACTCCACTGACGACACCGCCGAAGGAGCCCTTAAAATCACACTTTTCATCAATACGACTCTTAAAGATCTCCCCGGTATTATCAAACAGTAAGCCCACACAACAAACACCATACTCGACTATCGCTATCTTCTTTCCCTCCAGTGGCTCATCTCCCTCGCTGGTCAGAATCTTACGCAGGTCGATTACCGGTATTATCGCCCCTCTTAGATTAAAAACACCCTTAAGGAAATCCGGCGCCAACGGTACTGGTGTAAATCTTTCGGGGGGATTTACCACCTCCTGAACCCGGGTAACCGAGAGCGCAAACTCTCTATTTCCCAGGAAAAACGACCCAAAAGTATCGGAGTCCTCTCCAGAGGCCGCACCGAGCTGATCACCCGAGACATCACCGTGATTGGCCGGACGATTAATCGCTGGCGTAATCAAGTTAAGCGCTTCTCTTGTTTGATAACAATCAAGGTCCAGATCAGTTGACTCTACAATGTTTACGCATCCAGCGGCGTCAGACCCACGGTCACCGACAGCGGACACCTCCGCTACAGCTGACTCTCCAAGCTCCCTTCCCTTTTTGCCTAAAATATCTAATTCACGATGCTCCATAATTCCTCACACTATCCTAACAATTCTCGGAATCGCCCTTACACTATACGAAAAGTCATTACTATCGATCTTTATACACCGCCCCTGTTCTCCGCCAACCTCCGAGTAGAGGAGCCGAAGGCCAGCGGCTTCAATCAACCTTAAAGCCACCTCAGTATTTCGACCTCCGACCAACTCACCGTCGTCACTACTCTGTGGTGCCGTCATATTGCCCCCACCGGCCACCACCGCTTCAATTTTTTTGAAATCTCCTGGCTTAATTCGCATCATTGCTACGAGTGATGGAATTGCCTGATCCACAAACCTCGCTCCAATAATAAATGTCCTCTCAGGCGCCTCTGGCAGCAAACAATGGGCTAATCCACAAACATTTGCCTCCCGCCAGATGAACCCGATCCCCACACAGGATCCAAGAATAGCCTTGAGAATTTCGCCCCTCCTGGCCGTTTTGACTTCACCTATGTGAACATTAATTTCCTTTATCATAGCTTCCTAAACAGCGCTTTGAGTCAAGGGCACTCCACTGGCGACCTTTCGATATATCAATGGCTCAACAGACTCGAAACTGGTCCTAATATACGAGAGCGATTCAGACTCTCCAATTATAAGAATGCCTCGATCTGACAGCAGCGGCGTAATGTTGTCTAATACCTTTTCTTGGTCTTCACGCTTAAAGTATATCAGTACGTTTCTAAGTAAAATCAAATCAAATTTGACCGAACTCTGAAACTGATTAAACAAATTGTGCTGCTTGAACTTCATTTTTCGGCGAATATCGGGGATAGCCTTATAGCCCTTACCAGCTCGCTCCATGCAGATAGAAAACTCCCCAGGTTTGCTGTTACTGAATGCCTCTATAGACTTACCGTGATAAATCCCCTCTTCGCACTTCTGAACCATATCTCCCGAAATGTCAGTCCCTGTAATCCGAAAATCAAATTCAGGGTGACTTAGACGAAAGCAATGGCCCGTTACTCCGAGGGAATGTGCCTCTTCTCCTGACGATGCAGCTGCCGACCAGACTTGGAACTCCTTCCCGTAATTCTCCTTAAACCACTGAGGAATGAATACTCGCTCAAGGTAGTTCCACACTCTAGACGTTCGAAAAAAGTGTGTCTCGTTAGTAGTGATCAAATCGATAAAGAACGGCACTTCCTCCTTTGAGGTTCGAATTAAGTTAAGGTATTCCTCATACCCACTTAATCCCAACGAGCGCGTACGCCTGCCAATCCGTCCCTGAACCATCGACTTACGATTAAGTGCAATAGTGATCCCCGTCAGTCGATGGATGACCTTAAGAAATTCGCCAAAACACTCATCGGTCAATTCTAATGATTCACTTTCTTCGAACATACGACCTCAAATTACCCTTATATGGACCCCTACGCGCCGTGCCCTGTCTCCGACAATCAAGCAAACCGCTCTACGGCTTCCTTCAATGTACCAGCACTTCCGGCAAGATTCTTCGCTGCTTTTGCAATAGTATCAGAGGCTGACGCTGATTTTTCCGTCGCATCAGCTACTTGTTGAATTGCAATCGCCACGTCTTTGGCTGCGGTCTGCTGCTCCTGAGCAGCCACTGCAATCTCGGAGATAGCCATCGTTGTTCGCCCAACCCCTTCGATTATCTTGCTGAAAGCCGTCGCAGCCTGCTTGGAAATTTCACCGCCTTGCGCAACACGCTTCACCGATTCATTGATGAGTTTGGTTATCTCTTTGGTTGCAAGGGAAGACCTTTCTGCAAGTTTTCGGACTTCATCAGCAACTACCGAGAATCCCAGTCCATGCTCACCTGCTCGCGCGGCCTCAATGGCAGCGTTAAAAGCAAGAAGGTTTGTCTGACTGGCTATCTCACTAATTACTTTGACAATTTCACTGATTTCCTCAGAAGAGCGGTTAATCATCTCCATCGCTTCAATCGACTTCGCAATTTCACGAGCACCAACATCAGCTTCGGTTTGGGTTGTTTTCGCTACGGAGTTAGCAGCCTTGGTATTCTGTGCAATCGAATCAATTGATGCGCTCAGTTCTTCAACTGAGGCATTCATCTCCTCGGTGGTTGCACCCAATGACTGGCTCTCTTGCGCAATTCTGCTTATACGTTCCGAGATATCCCTGACGTTGTCGTTTAGGGCAAGAGTTGTACCTAAAACTACTTCATTAAACTCTTTCTTCCTAGCGACATTAGCACTGATATCAGTCGCAAACTTAACGACCTTAAATACTCGACCACTCATGTCAAGAATGGGATTGTATGATGCACTAATCCAAATCTCTTTGCCGCCTCTGCCCAATCGTTTGTACTCCCCTGCAGCGAACTCTCCCCGAGCTAGCCTCTTCCATAACGCCGAATATTCCGGGGAGTCCACAAACGAACTTTCGCAGAACATGCGGTGATGTTTGCCCTTGATGTCTTCAAGGGTATACCCCAACGTCTTAAGAAAGTTTTCATTTGCCGTAATTATCGTCCCGTCCGGCTCAAATTCAATAACGGCTTGCGCCTTTCCTATCGCAGTCATCTTCCCTACGTTCTCAGCAGCGGCAAGTTTCGCCACCGTTATATCAGTTGCAAATTTTACGACCTTAAATGGCTTTCCGTTCATATCTAAAATCGGATTATACGAAGCGTTAATCCAGACTTCTCTTCCACCGCGAGCGATTCGTTTGTATTCGCCAGCATAAAACTCACCATTTGCCAGCTTCTTCCAGAACGCCGAATATTCGTGAGAGTCAACATACGAACTTTCGCAGAACATGCGGTGATGTTTGCCCTTGATATCTTCAAGGGTATACCCCAACGTCTTAAGAAAGTTTTCATTTGCCGTAATTATCGTCCCGTCTAGCTCAAACTCAATGACGGCCTGCGCCTTTCCTATCGCAGTCATCTTCCCTACGTTCTCAGCAGCGGCAAGTTTCGCCGCCGTTATATCAGTTGCAAATTTTACGACCTTAAATGGCTTTCCGTTCATATCTAAAATCGGATTATACGAAGCGCTAATCCAGATCTCTCTTCCACCGCGAGCGATTCGTTTGTATTCGCCAGCATAAAACTCACCATTTGCCAGCTTCTTCCAGAACGCCGAATATTCGTGAGAGTCAACATACGAACTTTCGCAGAACATGCGGTGATGT
>JBIIDM010000213.1:0-5577 GCA_044238365.1 Bdellovibrionota bacterium
TTGTTAGCTCGCTTTTCGGGCGCATTTATATTGGGGGTACCTGAGTAGTTACGAAACGACATAAGTAGCTTAAGCTTTCTTAAACACGGGCTGCAAGTGCTCGAAAATATCAGGCAGCAACTTGCTGCATCGTGCAGTTATTATCATGAATACAGCATGAAGGAAGTAATTCCGGCCACTTACTAAAGTTCTCACGTCAAAATCAGGTTATCATTTATCCCCAATTAAGTTCTCACCTCGGGACCGACAAAATGCTGAATAGTTACCGATACTACGGATTTTACGCCAGACCCGATACCCCCCCTCGACCTTCCATAAAAAGTCAGAAAATGAGTCGCCCCCTCCTATGCTTATCCGCGGAAGAAGATAGAACTGATCCAGACTTATTCTCCTCGCCACCCCATATGGCTGTGCTGCATGGCCCAGAAGAGTAGTAAACGCCGCCTTGAATCCACATGAGGCAACGATTCGGGCCTCTCTCTCGCCAGCCTGATCCTTTCCGCCAAAGGGGTAGGCAAAATAATCAACCGATCCTGCTCCCCACTCCTGGAGGGTTTTCTTACCCCGTTGGACTTCATTGCGTGCCTCAGCATCACTCAAAACGGCCAAGCATACGTGAGACTGCGTATGGCCCCCTATCGTTACCAGATCATGTTGTCCCAACTGTGCTACCTGTTCCGAGGTAATCATTGCCGGAACATTCCAGTCGAGCTCGGCCCCTTGGGCTCTCCTTCGGAGGCTTACAAATAATGCCTCGATTTCTGATGACGTAGCAACTTTACAGTACTCATTGATTGCTGACACGGCGAGTGATCTCTGGGTGGTCAAGTCCCAATTATGACGAGTACCCCGAATCTCAATTTCGAGGTTATCAAGACATTCGAGTAACGCCTCAAGCTCATACCACCAGGCTAATTTTGGTCGTATACTCAACTGGGGCGCAATGAAGATCGTCGCAGGGATTGAGTACTTCTCAAGAATCGGCAATGCCGTTTCAACGTTGTCGAGATACCCATCATCAAAAGTAATACAAACAGAACGCCGATGGAGTGTGCCATCCTTGAGGCCAGAAACAAACTCCGCAATTGAGACCGGCACTCTAGACCGAGCTAGGTACTCGATTTGTTCCTCAAAGTCGTCGGGCGTTACCTCAAGCCCGGAAAAAAAGCGCCCCTGACGTATCAGTTCACGAGGTAGGACGCGATGATATAAAAGACATACCGGACCACCCGCGGCAAACGCGGACGCGATTGATTGAATTATACTCTTAGCAATCTGCTTCACGATGAAATACTTTTAAACTGCCTCAAACTTTCCATTGAATACGAATAAAGGAAAGTGGTACACTTTATCTATCGAAGCTCAACGGACGCAATGACAGAAGGACGTGGGTTCATAAACATTTGTATCATACACAGGTCCATTTTGACACCAATCTTTTCCCCTATAACGGAAATTACACCGAAGGATTGTCCACCGGAAAATTGTCCACCGGAAATCGGAACTATACTTGTGACGGGCGGCACAGGATTTATAGGATCGCACACCCTTGTTGAGCTACTAGAGCATAACTACAGGATCGTGGTTGTCGATAACTTGTCGAATAGTTCAACGAAGCCCTTGTCCCGTATCAGGGAGATAACTGGGAAAAGCGTTGAATTTTTCGAAATGGATGTTTGTAACGAGACCGCTTTAGATAACCTTTTCGCTAAGTATAGATTTAGTGCAGTGATTCACTTTGCGGGTTTAAAGGCTGTGGGAGAATCCACATCTACCCCACTCCGCTATTTCCAAAACAACATCTCGGGTACCATCGCTCTTCTGCGGGTTATGGAACGCCACCAAGTTCGTAGACTGATTTTCAGCTCTTCGGCGACCGTCTACGACGCCACCTTCCACCCCCCGTTTCTTGAAGACGCGAAACTAGGAACTTCGAACCCCTACGGGAAGAGTAAACTCCTAGTCGAAGAATTATGTCGCGAAATGACAAACTACCTCCCGCACTGGCGCGTTGTATTGCTGCGATACTTCAACCCAGTCGGTGCACATCCCTCGGGGCTAATGGGTGAAGACCCCATCGGTATTCCAAATAACTTACTCCCCTTTGCAATGCAAACTGCTATTGGCCTGCGGCCTCAGCTAACCGTGTTCGGCAATGATTATCCCACACCAGACGGAACCTGTATTCGGGACTACATTCATGTAGTGGACCTTGCCAAAGCGCACGTTGCGGCCCTAACATTTACTTTAAGGACTGCGCCCGAAACCGCCGCGCACGACTCATACTGCGAAGCAATAAATATCGGAACCGGAAACGGCTCATCGGTGCTTGAAATCATCCACCAAGTGCAACAAGCTCTTGGACGAGATCTTCCCTACGTATTCGGTCCACGACGTTCCGGTGATGCCGCAGTGTCATTCGCCGATCCCTCCAAAGCAATACGCCTGATCGGCTGGCAGGCGCAATTAACCCTGGAAGATATGTGCAGGGATGCTTGGTTGTGGCAACAAAAAAACCCCACCGGCTACCAATAATTAAGGGCTGAAGTAGGAAAAGAGGTGATTTCGCGAAACGTAACTACTCAGGCACCCCCAACATAAATGCGCCCCAAAATCGAGCCAACCTCGCAACCCCGGAATAGCTGGTTTACCTTAGGACTGCATTGGTAGCCGCGCACCCCCCTGGCAACTTATAACAGTCCGTGATGATCGGTGCAACCGGGGCTGAGGTTGGCTGACCGCCAACATACGCTGTAATAGGCGTAGCCTGCGCTACTACCGGTGCATTCCCCCTGGCGTCAACGAGAGTGTTCGACGTCATACGATTCTGGATAACTGTTATAACCTGCGGGTTGTTCGGGCTGTCTGCAACGTCTGACGGATTTACCTGAGTTTCTTTCAGAAGGGCCTCTCTTTCAGCCCGACGCTCCTGCGCGATCCTGGCACTCTCGATCAACGTGTTTAGCTCCCGCTCTTTGGCTAGTACCACGTCCCCACACTCCGCTACGGTCGAGATCTTGCAAACTGTCTCCGTAACTCTGGTGTCAATTTCGACTCCATGTTTTTGCTTTGCCTTACTACTAGCGGACCTCAAGCCGATGAGGAGCTCTTCTTTCTGTTTCAATTCCTGCGCGTCGGGAGGGGGAGTGCGATACGGCTGCTCCTCAGCCAGCTTCTGCCCTCCGTCACACTCCTGGTTAGTAATTACACCACCACAGTTCTTGATGTCGGCATAACCAACACTAAGACAACATAGTCCTGCTAATAGCAATGATCTGACACTTACTCTATTTTGGATTTCCATAATCATCGATTTCTTGATCAAACTCAGTTAAACCTTAGTTCGTTAATCGAACCCAGATTCCTATCCACAAGATAGCCGCCCACTCGCATTTTCAACAAAGACTTGCGGGACAGGCCCTTCCCAGCCTACCATAGGACAACCCTCTAAATCATTATAGAAGTTTTACCTCGGTGACAAGAGTGCCCTATGATCTCGAACTATAAGACAATCCGTAGAGAAACCGAAAACTGCGAATCTACCCTAAATCTGCCGTACAGGGCTCAAAAGGTGTGCCTGCCTGTCCCTCCTACGGCGTCCTCATTTATGGGGGCCTCATTTATGGGGGCCCTATTTATGACGGCTCTACTTCCTTTTTTTCTAATAGCGTGCTCCAGCGCTGGGAGCGATGACACACAAAAGGCCGCCAATGCCTGTGAAGTGGTCGGCCTACCAAGTGCTAAGAACGCAAAAATTATTAACGGTGATACGTGCGACCAGATCCAGAGTGCGGCAGTTGTCCGAATCGCAGCGTTCGTCGAAACAAGCGAGGGTACAATACCGGTACCAATCTGCACTGGCACGGCTGTATCCGCCAATCAAGTTCTTACAGCAGCACATTGTGTAACGGTATCTTCCATTCAGGGAAACACGATATCAGGCTTCGGAATAATTACTGGTGAGGTGGGCAATGTCACGGTGAGAAAGGCCGAATCATACTCTATCCCGCCCGGCTTGGCTTCAATTGATGGGGCTCTTGTTCAGGACGCAGCCCTGCTTACATTTGAGCAGTCCCTGGGGATTGCGACTCTTCCCCTGCTCACCTCCCAAGTGCCGAACATCGGCGAAACAGGGTATGTTTATGGCTACGGAAAACGCAATGAAGGTACCACTGTCGGGGAAGGCGACGATTTCTTCACCCTGGAAGCTGGCGCGATGACAATTGAATCAGTTGACTCGGAATACGTCACGGTGCTTTTCGATGGCCGAGGAACAAATGTCTGCAACGGGGACTCCGGAGGTCCCCTGATCGTGCTTCGAAACGGCAAACCCGCAGTTGTCGGTCTTGTTTCACAAGGCACAGTCGAGGGTTGTCGGGCTGGCGACAATACGTTTTTCACCAACATCCAAAACGTCGGCGTAGAGTCCTGGCTTACGAGAAACGCACCGCATGCGACTAGGCGCTAGACTTCACCTGAGAGCTGCGGTTTATACATAACAAAGCAGCAAAGATATGAAGATATCGAGAAGAGCAGTGTTATCCGCCATGGGGGGAGCTGGGTTGCTCTCCATTCTGCCATGCGCTTTTTCGGCGACGACGGAGAATCTTATTTTTAAACAGGTGCAGATTCCGGTTGCCGCTATCGAACCACGACTGGTAGGTTTTAAAATGGCATTCGTTTCTGATATTCACTACGGCGAGGCGATGTCCGAGGAATTTCTGCGTATGACCTTCTCGCGCTTAGCCGAAACTGAAATCGACCTGCTTGTGATCGGGGGTGATTACATGTGGATTCCGCATTCGATGATCACGAAATCTTACCGTATCGTGCGCAACAAAAAGTTTACGCAGGGAACGTACAAGGTTCGAACGCACGCTATAATGAAAGAGTGCGCAGAAATAATGTCTGTGGTAAAGCCTCGCTATGGGGCATATGCTTGTCTTGGAAACCACGATCGGTGGCATAGCGCGGAGCTTTGCCTGCAGGAGCTGTCATCCCACAACATTCGCCCCCTCGTTAACGAGAGCACTGTAATTAAGCATAATGGGGTAGCAATGCTGCTTGGAGGAGTTGACGACTATCTGACCGGCCTCCCCTCTCTCCCGGAACAACTCCGAGCCGAACAATCCACCTTCTCAATCCTGTTATCACACAATCCGGAGTATGTAATCCGCTGGTTGGAATCCTTTGGCCAACTCCCCGCGAATTTAACCCTTTGTGGACACACCCATGGGGGTCAATTAAGGTATCCGGGCACAGAATTTTCCCCATTCTGCAATGTAACTGATCGAAGATTCATGAGTGGGACAACACAAATTGGCCAGCGATTTAATATTACCAGTGTTGGATTAGGTGTTGTTGAACTTCCGGTCCGGATTGCCTGCCCTCCGGAAGTTGTCCTAGTAACTTTTTCGGCTGATGCCCTTGATGAAGCCAGTGGTGCAGTTATTGTTTAATCGTAACTACTCAGGTACCCCCAATATAAATGCGCCCGAAAAGCGAGCTAACAATTTGTAACTGCCAGGGATTTTTTCAAGGTCGAGGAAAGTGATTGTTTTGTGAATGAGGCGTGGT
>JBIIDM010000053.1:0-19023 GCA_044238365.1 Bdellovibrionota bacterium
GAGGAAAGTGATTGTTTTGTGAATGAGGCGTGGTACTCCACGCCGCAGTGAACAAAATCAATCATTTGACGAAGAGATTGGGAAAATACCTGAGCAGTTACCATGATTCTATTCGCTGATGCATTACCTTGCGACAAGCCAAAAACAGTAAAAAGTAGGCAATCGGGAACCATACCATTATTTCCTGACCCGCGGTGCCCATAGACATCATCAAGAAATTGCAACCAATTAGACCACCCCCAAACCATTTCGACCGGGATAGAATCCAAATGCCGAGCGGAACAAGCAGCAATTGATCATAGACCCAGCCGTAGGGACTAAACGCTAAACTAAGAGGAACCGCCCCCAGAAAGATAGTATATGAAAGATCAGTAGCGACCCCGCAACCCAAATACTTCTTCAGAAAAACCATTATGATGACAGTAGCCCCAAGAACTGTTGGCATCAGCCTGACCCATAACTGGTGAACTCCCGTTATATCCTGTAACCAACTTCCCATAGTTGGAGTCTTCCAATAGATCGGACTTTCTCTCCAAGCGTTAAGGTAATCGGAAAGAAGTGATGGAAAGAAAAGAGAGGTGAGCAGGGACAACGTTGCCATACAGCATACCACCCCCCCGATCGTCCGCATCCTTCGCTGAGATACTGAATCGAATAACACCAGCAGATACGGCAACCAAAGTAAATGAGGCTTAATAGTTCCTACCCCAAGAAAAATACCACCGACAAACGTATCCTTGAGCGGTCCCTGGTTTCTTTCGAACGCAAATGCCAGATACCCCACAAAGGACGCCAACAATACTGCCGATATTTGACCATAAGAGAGCATTAAAAAAAGAGGATAAAGGGAAAATAGATACATTAAAGCCAATCTGTTCCTGATTAACGCATCAATGGGTCGCACCCGTGGTAAAACCGGGAGCACCGCAAGCACCGCAAGGATAAATAAAATGACGGAAATAACGAGCCATAAGTCGACCGCCCATGAAAATGGCAAAATGGAAAACCAGAAGATCAGCGGTACGATATGAGGAGGGTTCCACATGAGAACTGGATGCTCCTTCAGAGCCAATCCCACCTGCACAGCATCAACCGCCGCCGGGTCATAGGGGTTCTGACCCGTCATAAGCAGATATGAAGCAGTCCAGTACTGCGCAAAGTCGGTAACACCAAATTCTGGCGGGCGATTAAAATGAAATAACGTAACGATTCCAACCAGAAATACAGCCATTCCGGCTGCCATCTTCAGGATCCGACCGACGTTTTCTTGATTAAAAGGAGAGATCCGTTCCATACTTAGCTACCTTAAACCATTAATCTGTTCTTTGATTATGCAACATACACACCCAATATCTAGCCCAATCTCTGGTCATTCCATGTCCGATCACTCCAATCTTCATGAAACCATCCCAAACGTCCTAGCAAATCGCTATGCGTCAACCGAAATGAAACATATCTGGTCGTCTGAAGGCAAAGTCAGACTGGAACGCGCACTATGGATTGCCGTTATGAAGGCCCAGCGAGGACTCGGGATTGATATTCCAGAAGCAGCAATCACTGCCTATGAAGCGGCACTTCCAACAGTAAACCTACACGCCATAGCTGACCGTGAACGTGTCCTTAAACATGACGTAAAGGCGAGAATCGAGGAATTTAACAGCCTTGCAGGGTACGAGCATATTCACAAAGGCATGACCAGCCGCGACCTTACCGAGAACGTAGAACAACTGCAGATCATAAAATCTCTTAAGATTGTTCGTGCCAAACTGCTTAGTGTACTGGGTACCCTTTCAAAGCAGGCAACGCAATATAAAAATCTTCCCCTTGCCTCTAGAACTCATAACGTCGTGGCTCAGCCTACCACCGTTGGTCGCCGAATTACGATGTACGGAGAAGAGATGCTCTGGGCGTTTGATCGGCTTTCCCATTTAATCGATCATTATCCCTGTCGGGGGATAAAGGGAGCGGTTGGTACACAACAAGACCAGCTGACACTTCTTGACAACGATACCGCCAAAGTCGAAGAGCTTGAGCAACAACTTATTTCGTTTCTGGGCTTCTCGCAATCCCTTTCAAACGTCGGGCAGGTATATCCGCGAAGCCTCGATCTCGACGTGATCAGCACTTTAGTCCTTGTCGGCTCTGGCCCCTCAAATTTTGCTACGACCCTCCGACTTATGGCTGGCCATGAACTTGCCTCTGAGGGCTTTTCTACGGGACAAGTCGGAAGCTCTGCGATGCCTCACAAAATGAACAGCCGAAGTGCTGAACGCCTAAATGGATTCCATCATATCCTCAAGGGTCATCTTGTTATGGCGACCAACCTTGCAGGGGACCAATGGAACGAAGGTGACGTAAGTTGTTCTGTTGTTCGGCGAGTACTATTACCAGATGCGTTTTTCACCATCGACGCCCTTCTAGATACTACACTCGTTGTTCTCGGTCAGATGTCGTATTTTGAAACCGTCATCACGCACGAGTTGGGGCGATATGCTCCTTTTTTGGCGACCACTACGCTTTTAATGAGCGCGATTCAACACGGAGCAACAAGAGAGGACGCACATCAAACTATAAAACAACATGCAATCGCCTCGATTCTCGCACTCCGAACAGGAGAGGAGTCGACAAATACGCTTGCTCAAAGACTCGCCGAAGACCAAAAATTCCCACTACAACTCGAAGAGATCCAGAAGATAATTGCTGAATGCAATGCCCTTACCGGGACAGCCAGTCGACAGGTTGATTCATTCGCTGAAAAGATTGCCACCCTTAAGTCAGCAAACCCGGATATTCAGGTATATCTTTCTGAAAATATTGACCTATTATAAGAGAGACTCGGGGGTAACGACAAAAAACCGTACGATGAGACCCTGGTGCTCTATGTGGACCGGAATAGCGCTCAAGATGTGGTCTGTAACCCGGGCATTTATTCAGAGAAAGGCGGTGGAAAGGTTCAACGAAACGTCCGTATTACTGACTTGCCCAAATTTGACTAAAGCTATTATTCGGTGTAACCCTCTGCAAATCTTGAGACAACGTACTTTATTTTTTTTTGAGGGGGGGAGGGATCTCCACTAGGTTGTCCAATCCCTTCGTCAAAAGCCTTATTTTGCTCCGCAAAGAAAATACCAGTTCCTCCTTATTTGTGATTCTTTTGAGGAGAACCAGTAAATGCCGGTTCCACTTCAAAAAGTTCTAAATAATACGAAATGGGGATACCTTGTTACCATAATCCACTTTTTTAGAGTAATTCAACATGACTCTTAGAATCGCCCTTCAGAAGTCTGGTCGCCTCACTGACCCTTCGCACGCTCTTATCCAAGAGTGCGGCATTGAGTATGAACGCTATAACGGGCGTCTTAAGTTAACTGCTTATAATTTTCCGGTCGAAATTCTCCTGCTTCGAGATGATGACATCCCCCAGAGTGTTGCCCGCGATGTTGTTGATGCGGCGATTGTAGGTGAAAATACTGTTGTTGAAGATGCATACAACGTTGAAACACACCGCAGACTCGGGTTTGGGCGATGCCGCCTCTCAATTGCTGTACCGCGCTCAAATACATATACGCATATTTCTGACCTCCAAGGCAAACGAATTGCCACATCCTACCCAACAATACTTTCGTCTTTCCTTAAGAGTCATTCGGTGAACGCCGAGATCCACTCCCTAAGCGGTTCGGTGGAAATCGCACCAAGTATTGGGATGGCCGATGCCATCTGTGACTTGGTGAGTAGTGGAAGCACACTTCTCAGTAATGGTCTAAAGGAAGTCGAAAGAGTCTTTACCTCAGAAGCCGTCCTAATTTCACGCACAGAACTCCCGCAGGATGTGCGGACAATCTTAAATAAATTAATCTCACGTATCGACGCAGTTCAGCGCGCGAAGAGGCTTAAATATATTGCTCTCAACGTTCCAAAGGAAAAGTTGGAGACAATCTGTAAAATTCTTCCCGGACTAAAGAGTCCAAGCATCCTTCCGATGCCAGATGCCAACTGGTGCTCAATCCACACGGTAATTGAAGAAAGCAATTTTTGGGATCTGATCGATCAACTGAAAGGCAACGGAGCTGAAGGCATACTCGTGATGCCGATAGAGAAGCTGATTGAGTAAGGGAATTAATTTGTCTACCCCTTATCCTCCTTTTTAATAGAACCTCTAAACCTGAGTTCGACGTAAGAACTGAGGTAAGTGACTGAAATTGCTTTAGACACGAGGCGTGCAGTGATATAAAAGCGCAGGCTGTGAAGCTTGCTACGTCGAGCATTTTATATCATGAGCAACGAAGTGGATGAAGTAATTTCAGCCAGTTACCGCAGTTCTTACGTCGAACTCAGGTTGATAGTACTCATAGCTCTTTCCTTGAGCGCCGTTGCACCTTTCGAAGTACTCGTTGAAGGTTCTCAGAGCACTCGGGCACCCCTGCCGCATAGGTTATCAAAAGAAACAACCCCACAAATGCGGGAAGTAACACGGCCGCAGCAATGAATGGGTGCAGAACGCCAACAATAGTAGGTTTTGCCAAATAACAGACTCCTCCACTTACTAAAGCTGAGAACCAAAGAACAACCAAAAACCGGCTTTCTATTCCAATAGTAGCCGCAAGACGCTCACGTAACGCTCGCTTGAGGAGCCAACATTCCAACCAACCAGAACACCCACTGGCCGCAGTAAGCCCCACAACCCCCCAGTGGGAAGAGAGACCGAGAAGCCCTGGCCCGTAAATACTGGCATAGTACCCCGCGACCGCCGCTAAAATAACCCGCAGCAAGGCGCAAAAAAGTGGTGTCCGGGGATCCTTTAGCGCATAAAAGGTCGAGGCGAATAGGCGCCCCGTCGTCCCTGCGATCAGTCCGACAGTCGACCCGCAAAGAATCGCCCACACGTATACAACATCCGATCGTGAAAATGCGCCCGTCTGATAAACTCCGCCAATAATAACATCTCCAAGCAACAGAAACCCAACAACCGAGGGAATTATGCTAAAT
Source organism: Bdellovibrionota bacterium (assembly GCA_044238365.1). Lineage (GTDB taxonomy): Bacteria > Bdellovibrionota_C > UBA2361 > UBA2361 > JBIIDM01 > JBIIDM01. The sequence continues at coordinate 4,987 of JBIIDM010000053.1, forward strand.
CTTAAATAGCGCAGGTTCTGCTCTAGTCGCTTATTTATAAGCTCTCCTGACCCATCGCCTAACCTTGACAACTCAGGCAACGCAGCAGCAGAGATCGACATGCCAAAAAGACTCACAGGGAGCGTATAAATCAGTTGAGCATTAGTAAGGCCGGTAATCGCCCCGGTAGGAAGAAGGCTCGCAATTATCTGATCAATATAGGCACTTACCTGAGCAACTCCTCTAACAGCGGCTGTGGGAATGAAGTTCTTTAGCACCGTACGCACATGGCGATTCTTCCACTGAAAATCTGGTTTTAAATAAAGATGAACCCTGAGGATCGAAGGAATCTGGATCAATACCTGAGCGATCCCGCCAACGACTGCGCCCCAGGCCGTATAATGGGCTAGCAAGCGAGGCTCTTGAGCTCTTGCCCCGATTACCACTGCCACAATTATGCATACATTCCAGAGCACCGGCGCACTATAAGAGAGAAGAAACTTTCGGTGACAGTTTAGAACGCCGAGACACCACGCCGAAATAACCAAAATTCCAGCACCCGGAAATAGGACTCTCACAAGCTCTACAGTAAGAAGCCGTTTGTCGCCGTCGAACCCAGGCGCAATATAATCAATCAAGACTGGCGCGAGGACTATCCCCACCAACACCAGAACCGATGTTATCAAGGCAAGCAGGGAAAGCACGGTGTTAGCCACAGCAGATGCTTCAGCTTCGTCTCCTCCCTCTAGCAGCCGGGCATACACCGGGATGAACGAACCTGAAAGCGCCCCTTCACCAAACAGATTCTGAAGAAGATTAGGAATCTTAAATGCCGCATAAAACGCATCAGCAGCATCAGACTGTCCACCAAAGTAATGATTCAAGGTTCTTTGGCGAAGAAAGCCCACAAGTCGACTAGCTAGGATTCCTGTCGCAACCAAAAGTGCACTTCCGGAACGGCGGGATCCTTTGGACGGAGGCGACGGATTCGACATATGTGATTTTTTATGGCTAGGCTATTCGGGATTATTTAATCAACGCGCATCTTCGGAGGCATGGACTCGTGTGTCTCGGGTCTGGCTTTTAACGACTCTTGCAAGATAATTGTACGTTAGCGCTTGTAGAACCGTCAATTAGCTGTTCACGAGATGGATAGTCCTGGTTTTCAGGAAGTGCTTTTGGCCTGTCCTTATTCTGCTGGAAGTGAGATCTACCGACTCCCGCCATTCACGAAAAATCCGATTCTTCATGCTCAAACGCTGAGGCCATGCGTTCTATCTCCCTGGAAGATATTCCATAATGAAGACCTAACTGTCGCCATTGCATGACGGCCTGTGCCACCTCTTTCACAATATGCTTGGCCTGCATGTTCTTTAAGCCAAATTGGGCGGCAACTTGGTATGCCAATTCAAGGCTGGCGGTGTTGTCTGCTTCATCAATCGCCAGACTCAAGAAACGCTGCTTTACGTCAATCGGCATGGGGTTTAAATCAAATGCAGGAGAGAGTCGCCATCCTATGCCGTCATACAAGAACCCATGATTCCGTAAATAATCATCAGTATTAGAAATCAATATCGCCGATTGCACCAAACAAGGTATGTCCTGCGAGCGTGTGGTTTGATCCCGATAGTAGTTGTAGCGTTGGCTCTAGCGCAAATCGCTCAGGATGAGTGAGCCAGAGGAGGGAGCATACTCAAAACTTGCACTCTCTTTTCCCCGATGATGTCGCGTCCATAAAGTCCCAACACGATGACTGACACCCTGCAAATCTGCATATACGAAAATCGTATGTGACGACATGCCTAGCTCTCCATCCTCTTTCGACGAACGCGCTTCGGTAGAGATTCTTCTGCTAGAGCCAGCCCTACCTCGTCATACCGAATATTTGCCAAGCTCTCCAGCCGCTCATGCATTCCAAGTAAGAATAACACCGTCACATATAGACCCAAGGAGACCCCCGGATCTCCTCGCTCGATTTTGGCAAGCGTAGTACGGGTAATCATGGCTCTTTCAGCCATGAGTGTAGTAGGAATTCTCCGCCTGATTCTGGCTACACGAAGATCCGCTCCGAACTTGGCTAGGGCACGTTTGACAGGAAGTGGCATGGGTGGCGCAGTTCGCATAAATCAGAATCAGGTTAGATGAAAGGCTATTATAATAGACATAAAAACAATTAATGTCTTTTATAATAGACATTACAACACTAAGCAAGAGAATTGATATTGTCCCCTACTATAACTACCAGCTCCTTGATTCCTACCATACTTAGCCCAGATTATTCACGAATTCAGGCAGAAAGCTGAAAAAAGTTGGCATGTTTCTTAATCAAAAGTGATGATATGGCGCATTGCCATACAAATAAACCAAAAAACAAATGGCAAAGTTACGGTTAGACGATAAAGGGACATACGCGCAACCGTCACTGGTGAGTGCCACCTGCTATCTTGCGGTATTTCTCCTAGGGCTCGCATTCTGGAGAACACCAATACACGACCCCGACCTCGGTTTTCATCTTCTTGGTGGCAGGTGGGTGTACCAGACCGGCGACGTGCCGCGGGCAGACTTTATTAATGCGCTTAATCCCACATGGATTGATTATCACTGGTTTGGTCAATGGCTGATCTACCTAGCTTATGAATTTGCCGGATATGCTGGTGTTCAGGCAGTCTGTGGGATAATCGGCGCGCTATTAGGGGTCACCATGCTGGCCCTTGTACATAATTCTGCACGGCACGTTCCACACACACTAGCGGTTGGTTATGTGGCACTTATACAGTGGCTGACCTTCGGGCTTATTTCAACGCGCCCTACCAGTATGGCTGTGGTAATTGTCGCACTTGCCTTGGTGGTTCTGCTGAAATTTCGCCAAAGATCTCTTCCGATTTTGTTTCTGCTCACCTGCCTTTGTGCCAATGTTCACATATATTGGGTACTGATCGCAGGATTATGGGGGCTGCATTTTTGTCTTCCGCGCCTCTTGCCGTTCAACCACTCTCGAAAACTGCGGTTGAACTCTGGCAAAGCTTGGGGCGGGCTTATTGCTCTGTTATTTGCAGGTTCTGTATCTCCCTACGGAATCTTTAATATCGAACCAGGACTAAATGCGAAATTTGCGAACTACTATGTATTTGCAGACGTTGCGATTAATCCTGCGGCGATCAAAGGCTTTGTAGCAGAGCTGCAACCAGGGCTCTCTTTATGGGGAAATTTTGCCTGGTTTAGCGTATTGCTTATCGTTCTTGTATTTAGAAATTATTCGCTGCAACGTCTACAGGTAAAATCCTTTGAGTTGGCGCTCTTCGTTGGCAGTTTTGTCATGCTCACCGAAGCGCGAAAATACGCCATATTTTTTGCCATTTTTAGCATTCCGCTCGTTATTTCTGTGCTAGTCCGAATAAACGCCCGAATTTTCGAAGATGGCGGGAGAAGAAAACTGGCATGGCTAGTGCCACTGGCACTCTTAGAATATGGCTCATGGTCTGCATACTCCACTTCACCATTTCTGCAGACCAATGCGGAAGCAGCTGTAAAGGAGCTTGAAGAAATGGTGCCCGTAAAAGTGTGTGCCGAGATCCCCAAGTTGTTTCCCGCACCAGCCCGAACAATACTGATCACGAGCCCCTATGACTACGGAGGTTGGTGCGCCTGGGGACTAAACCTCAACCAGAAGAAGCTCCCGGGCAAATATCGACTTACCTTCGATGGACGAACTCAATTCGTACCGGTAAAGCGAATAATTGACGGCTTTAAGTTATACTCTTTAGGAACAGATTGGCGAAAAACTCTCGAGAGTAATAATCCTGATGTAATTCTGGTCGGACGTCAGCACGCGCTCGGTCAACTACTCAATCACCTTCCCGAGTGGAGGCTGGTGTATGCCAAGGAAACGGAAAACTTTGGCCTGTTTGTGAGGATGCTAGAGTCATCTACATCAAACACTAAGTAACCCCCGAACACGCAAGATAGATCGGCTCCACTTCAATGTAGTCCCAAAAAGCGAGGAACCGGTATCTCCTTTCGAAGGAGGCTCCTATGGGGGCCTTTCCGGCGTTGAAGATCTTAGTACTTCGTTAAGCTGATAGATTGCCAGAACCGCACGAGACCTGGATAGGACCAAGTATCTGAGCAGAAGGCACGCTCCCTTAAGCAGCTCTACGACCCTAAATTTACCCTACCCCCCACCTTTATCACTTTGCAGCACCGAGGACCGACGTTCTCCTTTGCGTATCACACAAACTTTGATTACACTTCTCAAATATTTATCCTTGGTACCCGTCTGATTTATCATTAACCTGAGGCTTTTGAATGAACGCTCATTTCTCCCTGGAACAATATGATATTAATGTAGAAAGAGTTTTGAGAAACGCGTCCCCCGCGGTACTCTATGAGCAAGCGCTCAGATTTGAACAAGGTTCAGCAATTTCAGATGAGGGTGCATTAATCTGTAGCTCGGGAGCCAAAACGGGGCGTAGTCCGAACGACAAGAGAATCGTAAAAAGCGCGTCGACTGAGGAAGATATCTGGTGGGGCAATGTGAACATCCCAGTTTCTGACCAGACATTCCTGACGAATAGGGAGCGCGCTATCGACTATATTAATACCAGGGAGCGGCTCTATCTTTTTGATGGTTTTGCTGGAGCAGACCCTAAATATCGCCTAAAGGTACGGGTGATTACCACACGGGCCTACCATGCTCTGTTTATGAACAACATGCTGATCCGACCAACGGTAGCTGAGCTGGAAAGCTTTGGCCAACCTGATTTTGTAATTTTCAACACAGGGCAATTTCCAGCTAATCGCTATACCGAACAGATGACTTCAAAGACTAGCATCGCGTTGTCCTTTGACCGGAAGGAATTCGTCATTCTCGGCTCTGAATATGCCGGTGAGATGAAAAAAGGCATTTTTACCGCATTTAATTACTTAATGCCAAAACAGGGCATTCTCTCTATGCACTGTTCGGCTAATGAAGGTGATGACGGCAAGGTTTCGCTCTTCTTTGGACTCTCGGGTACTGGGAAAACAACGCTATCCGCTGACCCCGATCGTAAGCTAATCGGAGACGATGAGCACTGTTGGACCAGTGATGGGATTTTTAACATCGAAGGAGGTTGTTATGCCAAATGCATCGCGCTCTCAAAAGAAAAGGAGCCTCAAATTTACGGTGCGATTCGCTTTGGGTCAATTCTAGAAAACGTTGTATACGATAGCCTTTCTCACAAGGTGGACTACGCCAGTAGTTCAATAACCGAGAACACCCGCTGCGCCTATCCTATTGAATTCATAAACAATGCCAAAGTGAATGGCGTGGGCGATCATCCCTCCAATATTGTCTTTCTAAGTTGCGATGCTTTTGGCGTTTTACCTCCTATCTGCAAATTGACCCCCGAGCAGGCCATGTACCATTTTATCAGTGGATACACGGCGAAAACTGCCGGAACAGAAATGGGAATTACGGAACCCCAAGCTACATTTTCAGCCTGTTTCGGGGCAGCATTTATGGTATGGCATCCCAGCAAATATGCAAGCCTCCTTGCGGAGAAAATGCAACAGTTTAATGCTGACGTCTGGCTTGTGAATACTGGTTGGACCGGAGGGGGATACGGCGCGGGCAGTCGTATGAGCCTTACTCATACCAGAACCATAATCAACGCGATCAATGATGGCACTTTAGCAAAGGCAACATTTGAACCTGACCCAATTTTCGGATTTAAAATTCCTACAGCCTGCAAAGACGTGCCCGCTGAAATCTTGAATCCGCGCAAGGCCTGGAGTGATCTAGCAAAATATGAAGAAACCGCCAAACGCCTAGCCGGCCTTTTTACCAAGAATTTCGAAACATACGCCGCTGGCTGTAGTAAAGAGATAATAGAAGCGGGACCAAAAGTGTAAGGCCAGATTTAAGCGTTCGCTAGCCCGGATTATTCAAAAAACGCGCCTCCCTAGCGGTTATGGTGCTGAAGATTTTGCCGAAAATGAGACTTTCAGGCTTACATAGTGTTGGGACACATGAAAATCTGAAAATCTCATTTTCGCTCGAAGATTCAGTGCATTAACCGCTCAGGTGGTGTGGCTCGTGAATAATCCGGGCTAAGTACCTAGACAAAAGTTTTTCGGTATTAGGTGGTGGAGAAGATGGCCAAAAACGGCTATGTTGTGTGTCGCATAAGACCGAAAAACTTTTGCCTAGGTACTTAGGTTGTTCAAAGCAAAGGTAAACCCTTTTTGCGTATTAGAGTAACTACTGTACCTCGCAAGAAGCAAAATAGGGCTTTTGACTAAGGAACTGAACAACCCGGTGAAATGTGACTACTGGCGTTTAAGAAGATCCCAAAACCTTAAATCGTTACGAAATAACGCTAACACACCAAAAAAGACCACCAATAGATACTCCAATAGATGCGTTACTATCGCATAGGCAGTGGCGCTCTCCTTCGAAAGTCCAAACAAGGCAAACGCCGCTACGCACCCAGCCTCGTATACCCCTACGAATCCTGGGGCACTGGGTGCGGCAATAGCCAATGAAACAAGCACAGCAGCGGTAACACTCAAAATAATGGTGGGCTCAATAGTTGGAAATGCCGAAAGTGAAATCCAGAAGCGCAGAAAACAACTGCCCCACACCAACGCGGACCATACGACTACCTGCAGTAACAGCGAACCGTTTTTCAGGACCGAGGCACCAGCAAGAAACTCCTCAAGGAAGTTTTGTATGCCAAACCTTAGCTTTTTCGGCAACCACGCAAGAAAAAACTTGGCTACAACCACCAACTGCCTAGGAAAATACACTGATGCGATAATGAACAGAAAAATGCAAACCGCCACCCCTGAAAGCAGGAACGCTCCCTTGTATACCATTGGATCCACCGAATGGGATTGATCCAGAAAGAACAGAAGTATTCCAAAGGTAAGCAAAACACTTGAAAGATCAAAAAATCGCTCTAAAATCACGGAAACGAACGACGTAGCAAAGGAATGTGAGCTACACCGTGAAAGCATGTATGGTCTCACGAATTCTCCAATTCGCAGTGGCAAAATAAACGTCGCCAAGTTTCCCACCATCATGCCATCGTACAAAAGCCATAGTCTTTTGTCCGCATGCACAGACTTCTCGCCCAGTAGCAATTGCCACCTAACGGCCCTCAATAAAAAATGCGCGATAAACAATACGATTGCAGGCAAGAGGATCCAAATTCGAACATGCAAAAGTTGAGCCCCAACTTCGCTCCATTTGTTACTATAAATAAGCCAGAAAACAAGACATACGGAAATCCCAATCCCAATCCAGAATTTCATGCTCTTCGTTGCAACACTTGTGCTCATTATCTTTCCTTTCCTTTACATTTCGCATTTGCGGGACATTTAGGTTGGCAGGACGCAGTGTGTTCGCTTTGTCGATCCCCTTCGAGCCAATCCGCAATCTCATTCTTACAAATATTGGCCATTGCCTCTATCCAACGAGGGTGATCATTAAGACACGGAATCAGAGATAATTTTTTTCCTCCTTCTTCCAGAAAGGCGTGATTCACTTCACGCCCCATCTCGTCGATCGTCTCAAGACAGTCAGCAACAAAACCCGGACACGCAACCGCAATTGAAGTAACCCCTTGTTTCGGGAGGGCTTCAATCGTTTTATCAGTATAAGGCTCGAGCCACGGATCTCGACCAAACCGGCTCTGAAACGTATGAATAATCGAATCCTTCGGGAGGTTAATATGCGGTATCAGGTGCTGGGTAGTTTCGGTACACTGACAACAATAAGGATCGCCCTTTTCAATATACTCAAGGGGGACTCCGTGGTAGGTAAGAACCAGTCGTTCAGGAGGCTCCGCCAAATTTGCCAACCCATCATTGATGGATGCAGCCAGGGCAGCCAGGTACTCTGGGTGAACAAAATAGGGATCTACAACCCGCAAGGTGGGCACCCACCTTCGATTGAGCATTAAACGAAAGACTTCATCATACGTTGTCCCGGTGGTTGCCGCCGCATACTGAGGATAAAGCGGAAAGAGCAAGATCCTCTTACACCCCTTCCGCATTAGCTCATTAAAAGCGACTTCCAAAGAAGGATTTCCGTAGCGCATTCCGAACGCTACCTCAACCCCAAAGGCGCCAAGCCGCTCCTGAATCATTTCAGACTGCTTTCTGGTTATTGATAGTAGCGGAGAGCCTTCTTCCGTCCAGATATTCTTATACAGAGCAGCCGAACGAGCAGGTCTAAGATTCAAGATAATGCCGTTTAATAGCAACCACCAAAGTACTCGATTTTTCTCGATCACGCGACGATCAGAAAGAAATTGCTTTAAGTACCTCCTCAGTGCTGTGGGAGTTGGGGCATCCGGTGTCCCAACCTGCGCGAAAAGAATACCAATTGAATTTTCCCGCGGCACGCAGCCAAAACGCATACTTTTTCCCTTTAAAAAAAATCAAAAAATTGAGACCATCAGCAATGATGAGCGGCGACTAGCTCGGATTATTCACGAAATACACCACCAGAGTGGTTAAGATACCGAAAATTCTATTGAAATCTTCGACACCTTAACCACTCTAGTGGTGCGAGCTCGTGAATACTCTGGGATATGGTAAACCCACTATGAAAAACGAGCAATCACGCAAGCCAATGAAATACTTAAGTGCCCTCATGGTAGTTCTTACGCTTCTAACGGGTTGCATGGATCTTACTCCTACTCGAAGCCCTACTGAGCCGTACCGCCCTTATACCAAAAGGACGCCGCAGTCGCTCCAAACCCCGCTAAAAGCCGACGTGGTCGATGTCGCTCTCGAAAATGTGCTGTTTGAGAAGATTTCAAAGTCACGGGGACGGTGGTCAGGAACCCTAAGTGGCACGGGCGATGTTGAGCTTAAGCTAATGTTCTATTCAAAAGGCCGACTCACGCGTTCCACATATATGGGGGCCACCAAAGTCGCCGGAAAAGGTGTACCCTTTGTGTTTGAGACCAAAAGCCCCCCGGGCTCCTGGAACTGGAAGATCGCCCTATCCTCCAGAAAACAAAGAATGGTGAAGAATAATTCGTAAGAAGCAGCACGAATCCCAAACGTTCGGAAGATCGCTCGTTATTCGGTGTGACATAGTGTGAAAAGGAGAGAAGGTGTGAAAATCATATCTCTAGTCAAAGGTCATTGTCTTAGCCCGGATTATTTACGAAACGTGCCTCCAGAGTGGTTAAGGCACCGGCTCGGGGATAACCCGGATGACAGTTACGACGAATCCGGGTTACCTTAAGCATCACGTCGCCGCAAATCTCTCATAACATCTTTAAGATTAACGTTTGAATGGAGGTAGTACCGATGGTAAGTCCCAAAGCTCGCCCCAGAGGCATACGAGATAAGAAAAAAAGTGACTTTACGACGCCCCAGTCACTGACCTCTCAAACAAACAATGGAAGCAATGAATCGTCGATTTTTGGGGCGTTTCAGCCAATTACACCTACTCGGCCTACTCATTTCGAGGAAGACCGGCGTCCAATCCCCAATATTTTCTTTTTTGCAACCGCAATACTTGAAGGGCAGCTTCCAGGTCAGATGAATACGTATCGGGGAATACCCGCTGGAGAGGCACCCGAAAAGATCGCTTTGACCCTTGTGAATTCCTCCGTGGACAATTCCGCCCTGTAAACGTACCATTCGTATTTGGTCTCTTTGATTTCACTATTGTTTGTGGTGGGCGTCCTGATTTATGACTGATGATCTGACTCGATTTGCTTTAAGCTCCTCTCGTAACTATCTCGGCCCCCGAGAAGTTGCAAAGACACTGAGTTCGCTTAGTGCGCTCTCCAGCTCCAGGAGACTTTCTCTGCCGCCCGTCCTTTCCCTCTGGGAGCAAGGTCGCCAGTACCATGCCCAACTACTGCACGAAGGCGTCAATCTATTACCCGATTCTCCGAACGTCCACCCACTTCACCATATTGCCACCCAAACCCTGAAGTCATACGCGCACTGGAACCAGGATTCAGAGAGCTGGGAAATTCGCCCAGACAGCGACCTGGACTTCCTCTTCTATGTCTTTTCGCTATTTCCCCAAATAATTTGGCGAGACTCAGGTGAAACAGCATCCTTTATCCCTGAATCCGTTGATTGTTGGGTTGAACTAGATTGGCATATGGACGGTGCTTTTCTTGAAATTCACTGGGAGGTTCCTGAACATAGCCTGCTGATTGATGTGCTCGGCATTCCTCCGCTGTGGATTCGCTTCGATACTGTGCTACGCCCGCTCTCAGAAGGTGCACGCCGACTGGCATTAATTTTTGAACGAAGCCCCAAGATATTTCTTTCGCTCCAAAGCTTAAGCCCCCTGCTTGAGCTGTACCCCTTCGAAAAAGATTTTGTAGTGGAAAAACATGAGGAGCTGCGACCTGAAATCGTCTACGTTCCGTCAACACCTGTTCTTAACCTTAAGCTAGTTGACGAAAGTGAGCTGCCAGTTGTTGAGGCAACTCTTGACTTCAAACTTAAACCCACCGATGAGGCCAGGCGAGTTATTTATGTGCCTGAACAGTGGGACACAGGAGAGCTTGAAGAGATTTTACATTCAATTGGATTTAATCAGAGATCTCTACCCCATAAATTTTTTATCAAAGATGAGCGTTGTCTTGACTTAATCTCCGGAGGGAGAACCGTCTTTCCAAGTAGTTGGGAAATCCACGGGCTTGAGACAATTCAAAGCAAAGTGAGACTAGCGGAGCTTTCTTTTAATGTCGGGCTCAAGCGTTCTCTCACTATGGAGAAAGGGGATTTCCTATGCGAAGTTTCCTTAATACAAAATAATAGCAAAGTACCTCTCAGTACGCTCTTTCGTGGATCAAAGTTTCAGGGTAAACGTTGGGCCAAACTCGATAATGGTTCTTTTGCTCGAATACCTGGCGGCGGCTTTCCGCGTATTACGTCACTACTTAATATTAACAAGAGTTCGCTCCAACTGAGTAATAGCCTTTCTCTTGAAATCAGCTCAGCACAAGCTGTTGGGATGATGAACCTAGAAAGTAACGACCTTGCATTTGAGCTTGATGATGACTCGAAGGAGCTCATTCAGAAAATTCGGGATTTCAATCATCTCGTAGAGATTCCGGAACCGCCGCAATTTATCGGCTCACTCCGTGAATATCAAAGACGTGGCGTAAGTTGGATGTCCTTTCTTCGCGAATTCCACTTTGGAGGAATACTCGCCGACGAAATGGGTCTTGGGAAAACTGTCCAGACTCTCGCACTCTTGCAACACCTGAAGAATGAGTCGCAGGGGCCGCGGGGTCCCTCATTGATCATCTGTCCAACCTCTGTAGTAGTAAACTGGCAATATGAGGCCACCAAATTCACACCGGAGCTACGAACACTCGTTCTCCACGGACCCGACCGCAAACAATTTTTCTACGACCTTGAATCGTATGATATCGTATTTACCACATACCCACTGGTACGAATAGATCGGCATCAACTGAGAAGAACGCAGTGGCACTACCTAATACTAGATGAGGCACAATATATAAAAAATCCGGCTGCCTCGACTACTCAAAGTGTTAAGTCTATTCCGGCCGCCTATCGCCTGGCGCTTACCGGTACACCAACAGAAAATCGACCATTAGAACTTTGGTCGCTCTTCGACTTTTTAATGCCCGGGTACCTTGGAACTCTTGACCATTTCCGCACAGGGGTGGAGAAATCAATCCTTGAGGGCAACCAGGATCCGGAGCAGCTCTCCGTACTGAAAGCCCGAATTGGGCCATTTGTGTTGCGACGTGCCAAGGCGGAAGTTGAAAAGGACCTGCCCCCGAAGATTGAAACTGAACTACATACCCACATGACTCCGAGCCAGCAGGAGCTTTACAACCAAATCCTGGAGGAAGTAAGACCGAAAGTCTTTGACGAGGTTGAAAGAAAGGGCATCAGAGCATCCAGTGTATCAATTCTGGCGGCATTACTACGACTAAGGCAAGTATGCAACCATCCATGCTCAATCGAGGCCTTTAAGGATAGCGTTGAATTCGACTCTGGCAAGTTTCAGTTGTTGCAAAGTCTGCTCGAAGAAGCGTTGGAAAATGGAAGAAAAATTCTTGTTTTTAGTCAGTTCAGGGATATGTTACGCCTAATTCGTGAGTGGCTGGATTCACACTCTCTGTCGTATCTCTACCTCGATGGAAGCACGACTAATCGGCAAAGCTTGATTGATACCTTTAATGCCGATGAATCAAAACGCCTTTTTCTAATCAGCTTAAAGGCAGGTGGTACGGGTCTTAACTTGACGGCGGCTGATACAGTCATTTTGTATGACCCATGGTGGAATCCGGCAGTCGAAAATCAGGCGATCGACCGAGCGCACCGGATTGGGCAGACCAAGTCCGTGAATGTGTATCGGCTTGTTACGGAAAACTCGATAGAGCAGCATATTTTTAAACTGAAGGAAAGAAAGAGCAATCTATTTAACTCGCTGATCGGCGAGACGGGAAGTTCGGCGTTGACGTTGACAAAGGATGATTTGGAGCGGTTGTTTTCGTTTGCGTGAGGCGGGGCAGGGGCGCTGAGTTGTGTGGGGGTTCATAAGATTACCGGCTACCGCTGTAGTGAAACGTAATTCGTCATTACTAGCACAAACTAAAGCGCCAACCCACTTAAATTGTTCGAAAATCTGCGAAACATCACCGGTATCCCGACCCTCATCACGTTACCAACCTATCACTCCACAACTCGTCGACAAACTGCCGCCACGAGAGAAACCGAATCCCGTCTTCAAGACGGGGAATATCGTCGTTGCTTACCACAAGAAAAATTCCAAAAACGCCCTCTTCTCGCAGCAACTGTAAGCCCTTGGCATCTCTCAAGGTAGTACGAGTTGATGCCTTACACTCAATCGCAATCGTATCACCCACACAGAAATCAACTTCGGCTCCACTTTGACTTCGCCAGAACGAAAGCCTCTGGCGAGAGCGTCTGTAACTAAGATAGGCCCTCAATTCCTGGGCAATAAAGTGCTCAAAACTTCTGCCATATAGATCTGAATTTCTAGAAAGCTCAGTTGTCTCATTGAGTGTATGAAATACACCTACGTCAAAGACATAAAACCGGGCTGTCTGAGTAGCTTTTCGTTTGACTGACTTGGTCCAAGGCTCAAGGCGAAAACCGATCAGGGTATCTTCAAGAAGTGTATAGTACTCGGTCACCGTGCTGGGCGGAACTTGGCTATCACTTGCGACATTAGCAAAGTTAATTCGTAGACCACTATGCAAAGCCGCTACTTTCAGAAATCGCGAAAATGCAGGGAGTTGACGAACACTACCCTCAGCTTTTATCTCCTCGGTAAGATACGTCTCCACGTAGGCATGCAACTCTTCTTCAGGGTTGTTACTCGTAACAACCGAGGGTAATCCCCCATATCGCAAAAAGGTGTCAAGCTGGAACTTAGGGATCTCATGGCTTACCAAAGGGAAGAGATCAGCTCTCCACGCCCGTCCGGCAAGCAAGTTTACTCCTTGGGTTCGCAGCTTTCGAGCGCTACTTCCAGTAAGGAGGAATTTCATGTCCCTTTCTTCGATAAGGCGATGTACTTCATTTAAAAGCTCTGGCACACGCTGCACCTCATCAATAACGACTATCGCTTTCTCCTCCCCCTGCCTTCCATCAATCAGAGCCTCCAACTCCCAGGGGGCGGAACTTAAGCGAAGAAACTCTTGTCCCCGAAGAAGATTGATCACCATCGCTTTAGGAAGCTGCTCTCGAATAAGTGTTGTTTTCCCGGTAGCGCGGGGGCCAAAAAAGAAAAAAGACTTGTTTTCGAGTAGTTGTGGTAAATTAAGTGTTCTTGATAGTGGTCTTTTCATGCTTCTATTGTGCATTATTGGTAAAAATACACAAGAGTGTTGTTGGATTCGGGCCCGGTTGCCTCTTAGGCTCTGTGTTGACCCAAGGATATACGCCGCGGCTCAGAACTTATTTAAAGGCTGGTCGTAGATGAGCTGTCATTGCCCATGATGCGAGTTCTGATATTCTGGCTCGAAAATCCTTTACCGTTTGTGCACGATAGGCGTCCCATATTTTATTGTGAAGCACTCT
>JBIIDM010000054.1:0-18860 GCA_044238365.1 Bdellovibrionota bacterium
TAGTAATCTTCAAAAAATAATAAAGTATTAAAGATTACTATAACGACTCGCGGAGGCGAGTCAAAACAAACACATAGCCATCGCCGAGATGCGACTCAAAACCGCATTATTTTTGACGATGGCTATAAACATACGGCGTTGAACTTATTTTAGTAAAGACTTTTGTTCTTACGTCGAACTCAGGTTAAAGAGGCGCGAGCGATATAAACGATAAGGAGTCGCTCGCTGCTTGGTGAACTTTATACCGGTTCCACTTCGAAAAGCCTCAATTTATAAGCAACCGGTCTCTGTACACGACAAAAAAACGCAACTATCTAAAATTACACATAAAAGTACTTTTGCCGTTTCTAGTAATTTCAGCTAGTTACGTTTTTTTTGTCGTGTACAGAGTGAACCGGTACATCCTTTTCTCAAACTTAAGGGGCCACATCTCCGGTTTCAACTTGAGGAGTTTTGGGCGTGCCCCCGACAGGGGAGATTACCAAAGATGATTTGTTATCGGTGAACATGACTTCTAACTCATCCTTTTCTTTGGAGAAGCCATAGCGAACCGCTCCACCGTTATCTCTTAAAAGATCCCTGCAAGCTTTGCTTTGGTCTGAGTGCCATAGAAAATGGTATTTTTCAATAAGCCCAGGATCATCCAAGAGCTCCCTGTCAATCATGGCGAGACACCGAGTATCAACGTATACCACGCCATTACTCTTCATACCTGGATTAAGCGTCTGTGTATCAACTCCGTCGGGGTGAATAACGATGGTCATGTTATACGGGTTTCTGTCAATTCGATACAACCCTGGTGGAAGCTCTACAACGTATCCGCCAAATTCCTCTATAAGGGAGTTTTTCTTTTCAGGATCATCATCTATTAACTTATTAAGTTTATTAGTAAATTCCTGATTTGCAAGCATGAACTGATCAATTAGTACTAAATGCCCACTTTCTATAGAGATTCTCTCTCTCTGGTTTCCACTGTGATAATCGGACCGACCTCTGCCGTTATAGGAGTGATGAGCTCGTCGACCACCGCCTCGCCTATCTTGGTCTCGCCGATTATTATCCCTGTTTCGTGACCGATTTTTAGAATGGCGTTGTTCATTCATTTGCTTTCTCAGAAATATACTTAATGTGAGAATTGTCCCGGAGTTTTTAGTAATGTCAGTAAGTTATCTATGATATCCACACATCGAAAATACCCCGAGCTCATATATATCACTAATACCACACTATGACAGAAAATTCGTCAACTCGTCCAAAGTAATGATGATGAAATGTTAAAGGAAAGCCAATGGAGTACCGATCCCTATCTATTAAGAGATAAATGTGAATGAGAGGGTCAGGGTCAGTTCGGTATATTCTGCTAATTGTCTTAAAAATAGAGGTTTTCTGATGTCTGCTGATTCAAAAGAGTGTGTAGCTCCAAAGAGCGTAACTCAGATAATTGATTTTGAAAATTTTGTTCCCGAAGTTTCGTTTGATCTCGAGAGGATTGTTCTCGAAGGATATTATGCTGACGAGCTATCAGCATATAGGGCGAAAAAGACTTGGGCTAGAACATTAGAGACTAGCTTTTTGCTGGATCTAGATTTTGATTTTAAGATCGTTGTAGAGCATACCGAGCAGCCGTTTTATTCAGTAAGGTGCGACTTTAGCACTGCATGCGGGCGCTACGCATTTTGGCGCCTGACGCATAATCAGGCACCGGAGATTCAATATATTATTAGAACTGCACATATACCCACTACCGAATTGGAAGGGACAAGTGCAAAGCAAGAAGCAAAGGCCGTGGTTAGCCCGATTGGTTTATTGGAGAGACTGAGAAATTACGTTATATCTAAATGGGCGAATGAGATTACTCGGTAAGTACCTTAACAGTGATTAATCATCGGATGGTCGAACTCAGGGTGGGTAAACTTTATTGAGGTTTGTATGTTTTTCGAATTTTCGGGCATATCTGGATGGGTCAACAGGATGTCGCGTTGAGAATTTAAGAATATGCTGCCCTTGATGCGTGGTAAGCCGTATCGTGAAGGGGATGTTCCGTTAGTAAGTTGGGCTCGTTTTTTTAGCTAACGTTCGAGAATGCCAATGAACCAGAAATCAGACCTAGAGCGCAAAATTATTATTTCCGCAGGTGAGGTGGCAACTTACGTGGTATGCCCCGAAGCTTGGCGGTTAGAGCGTGAGCTCGGAAGTAGTGGAACTCACCAGGACACTAAGCGATCCTTAAAAGGGCAGGAGTTGCATGCGAACTGGGCAGAAATGGTAGACGAGGCTCGTCATTTGCTGTACGGGGTTCGATTAATACTTTATTTGGTAATTATTGCGATTCTGACTCTCGTATACGTCATGAGCTTCTAAAACAAATTATATGTGGGAATATCTTGCCAGGGAACTGGTTCTTTTGTTGCGGCAAATAGTTTCTATTGATTCCAGTATTACGATCCTTGTACTTCTCATCGTATTTGCCATTATTGTCGTAGACCTTTTGTTGCAGCGAGTTCAAGAGAGTGCAAAGGCAACGGGAATCGTGCTTGTCAGACCGAAGACAAAGGCAGTTGGCATTGATGGTATAAAGCAAAATCCGGTAAAGGATCTGGTTTCTGCAGAGCTGGGGCTGGCTGGTCGACCAGATGCTATTTTACGTGAAGATGGCTTCTTAATACCTGTCGAGCACAAACCGATGGCAAGTAAAATGCGAGATAGGTATGTAGCTCAACTATTGGTTTATATGCGGCTTCTTGAAGACATTGAGCGGGTTCGTCCTCCGTATGGTTATTTAATTCTCGGCCCGAAGGCGCGCCGGGTAAAGGTAACCAACTCACGACAGCGCCAGGAATGGCTTGATGGGAAGTTGAATGGGATGCGAGCCATACTTAATGGGGCGTTGGCTAAGGCTGAGCCGCATGCAAAGAAGTGTGCCTCGTGCAGGATGAAGGAGTCCTGTGCATTTCGCGCTGACGTAGCGGCAAAAGTATCGGAATCCTAACAAACACCCTGCGCGGTATTTTTCGAATATAGTTGTTGAGCGCTTAAATCATTGGTGATTAGTTAAACCAGCAACTTTTACGCTAAGGCAGAGATCGATCGACCTAAAAAGAGCAGTTTAGTGGGATAAAGTGGTCCCAGATAATTGGAATTACAAAGAATTTAGTAGTTTTGGGTCGCAATCAAGTATCACCGATATGGTGAGACCCAAAATCGCTAAATTCGAAGTAAGTTCAGCTATTTGGGCCGCTTTAGAACGCGAAACTGCTCTTTTTAGGATTAAGTCAGAAGTATTCAAGATACGAGAATAGAGTTACTTATACTGCACCATTTATTACCGTTTGCTGATTTCAACAAATTTGTCGCGATTAGCCTTATTAAAGAAATCATTGCCTTTGTCATCAATAATGATGAATGCAGGGAAGTCTTTAACCTCTATTTTCCAGATTGCTTCCATTCCTAGATCCTCAAAGTCAAGTACTTCCACCTTTGTGATACAATCTCTCCCTAATTTTGCGGCGGGCCCTCCGATTGACCCAAGGTAGAATCCTCCGTTTTTTTGACAGCTTTCGGTCACAGTTGGCGCTCTATTCCCCTTGCCGAGCATTATCATTGAGGCTCCGTGTTTCTGGAAAAGGGGAACGTAGGGGTCCATTCTTTGAGAGGTGGTTGGGCCAAAGCTGCCGGAGGCAAAACCTTCTGGGGTCTTGGCTGGACCGGCGTAATATACAGCAAATTTACGAAAATAATCGGGGAGCTGTTTCCCGGTCTGCGCCATTTCAGCCAGTCGTGCGTGGGCTATGTCTCTGGCGACGATCATGGGACCGTTAAGCATTACTCTTGTGGCAATCGGGAGTCGGCTTAGGTTTGCCAGGATGTCTTCTATCGGATGGTTCAGGTCCAATCGGATGGTCTCAACCTCGCTAAGTTGGGCTTTAGACGCTAGAAACTGCGATGGGTTATTTTCCAGCACTTCGAGAAAAACGCCCGACTCATTTATCTTTCCCTTGATTTGTCGGTCTGCAGAGCAACTTACGCCGATACCGACAGGGCAGGACGCGCCGTGACGGGGAAGGCGAACGACCCGTACATCGTGAACGAAGTACTTACCACCAAATTGAGCACCAATGCCGCTTTGGCGAGCCCATTCCATTACCTTCAGTTCCATTTCCGGATCGCGGAATGCCCTGCCCTGGGTCGAGCCGAGCGTCGGGAGTCCATCTAAATTACCACATGAGGCTAGCTTTACAGTTTTTAGGGTTTGCTCCGCGGATAAGCCGCCAACAACTACAGCAAGATGGTAGGGCGGGCAAGCTGCAGTTCCTAGATTTTCAACGGACTCTCGTATGAATGTTTCAAATGATGCGGGGTTGAGCAGCGACTTGGTTTTTTGAAAGAGGAAGCTCTTGTTAGCGCTCCCGCCACCCTTTGCAACAAAGAGGAAGTCATACTCGGCAGAGTTTGTGGAGGAAATTTCAATTTGCGCTGGTAGGTTGGTGCCGGTGTTCTCTTCGTTGTAGAACGAGATTGGTGCAAGTTGCGAATAACGAAGATTTTTTTCTTGAAAGGTTCGAAATACTCCTTCAGAGATGTATCGACTATCATCGACGCCTGTCCATATTCGTTGCCCCTTTTTGCCGATAATAATTGCGGTGCCTGTATCCTGGCAAGACGGGAAAATCCTTTCGGCAGCGATAACCGCGTTTTCAAGAAGCTGCGACGCCACATATTTGTCATTAGTAGAACTTTCAGGATCGTCAAGAATCTGGGAGAGCTTCTGAAGGTGCGTTGTTCGTAGAAGATGTGATACATCATCAAAGGCTCGCGCGGTCAGTTCAGTAAGGGCTTCAGGTCGTATCTTTAGTATTTTTTCAGTACCAAAATGATCAATAGCAACAAAATCTCCGTCGATTTTCACATACTGAGTGGAGACCGGGTGCTCAGATTCTGAAAAAAGGGGATCGTATTCAAAAGTGGTTTGTTTTGTATTCATGGAAAACTCTCTGAGTCTGGAAGTTTTGAGATTGAAATATGGGTGTCCTTAATACGTCCAATAACAAGAATAATAAGAATTATACTTTTTATCGCCTTGATAATAGTGACAGTCGGGTTTTATTACCCTGATCCGTACTACTTTGCCAACCCAAGCGGCGGAGAGTTGATTCTTGCACTTAAATTGGTTCGCTCGATATTAGGCGCAGTTATTGGTGTTTGGCTAGCGTGGGAGTTCTGGCTTCACAACCGCTTGGAATTTGCTCGCACCGGATTATAGATAACGTTGGTTAGTCTATTTTGTCGGTACTTGGGGCTCTGGGTGTAACTGCAATGTGGGACGATTTGCGAGTTCGGTCTCCCGCTTAGTACCATAGCTTTTTACAGTTGAATCCAAGAGAAGGCAGTTTTAAAGAGGAAGTAACCATCAGAATTGCATTTATTGCGGGATCCACTTAAATTGTCGCTAAAGTAGTTTCTTAACGATTGGAGAATATGATTGCCGAATGGTTAATTAGATGAAAAGTTTCATTTCGGTGGCAGAGTCTCCGCGTGATGTGGCTGTTAATGCTCAGACGCTGGAAGCTCTGCCTACAATAGCCATATTAGGTACCAGAGGTTTACCCGCTCGTTACGGTGGCTTTGAGACATTTGCGGAGGAGCTTTCTTCACATCTTGTCGCGAAGGGTTATAAGGTGATTGTATTTGGACGAAAGAAATTTACGGAACCCGAACATCTTGAGAACTACAATGGCATTCAGTTAAGACAGAGTTCAACCATTTATCACAAGTATTTGGAAACTCCGATTGCAGCCGTTACAAGCATTTTGAAGGTAAATCGTCGAAATTGTGATGGCGTTATATTGTGCAACGCTGCAAATAGCCCATTTGCCTGGATACTGCGACTCAGGGGGCTTCCTGTTTTCATCAATGTTGATGGGATTGAGCGTAGGCGAAGCAAATGGAACGTTTTAGGTCGGTGGTGGTATCGACTCGGTGAGCTTACCAGCGTCCTTTTTGCAACCAAGGTGATCGCGGATGCCGAAACGATTGGCGATTATTATCAAGAAACGTATAACTTATTTCCGGTGATTATTTCGTACGGAGCACGACAGCGATTGGATCAGTCAAGTGATGTTTTAGAAACGTTTGGATTACAACCGGGAAAGTTTATTTTATATGTTTCGCGCTTGGAACCTGAGAATAATGCTTTGGGGGTAATTGAGTCCTATCGGGGTATCGATACGGACATTCCATTGGCCATAGTTGGTGACGCTCCTTATTCTGATGAATATAAACAGGAATTAAGGGCGGCCGCTAATGACAACGTGAAGTTTCTCGGATATCAATTCGGCTCGGATTATCATATGCTCCGTAGAAATTGCATGATGTATATCCAGGCAACTGAGGTTGGCGGAACACATCCAGCCTTAATAGAGGCAATGGCCTACGGCAATCCTATTATTGCAAATGGAACGCCGGAGAATTTAGAGGTCTTGGGAGGAGCTGGAGTCTACTATCGCAGAAATGATTTTAGCGATTTAAAGCAGCAGATTGCCTATTTTCTTAGTTCCCGAGAGGAGAGGGAGTGTTATGGAAAATTGGCGAAAGATCGGGCAGGTGCGTTGTACTCATGGGATAGAATCGCCGGCAAATATGAGCAGCTTTGGAGTCAAGCACCCATGTAATTTAGAAAGTGGCAGATGCAGTCCCTTTGTTTTGATCCGAGACTTACGGTAATAACCGTCTTGTCCTTTGAAGACCAAAAGCCACAAATGGATCAGCCCAATAAAATCAAATCGGCCCATTTCACAATGTAGAGCTCTTAGATATTTTGAACTGGAGCAGGTCTAGCGGGGATAGTGAACAGGTACGTTTTTTTGGACACATTTTTAATGAGAACATTACGACTATCGCAGAGAGCTATCAACACTCCGTCCTCGCCTATCCGTAAGTTGGCAGGCTTGGCAGATAGAGCCGAACGCGAAGGAAATAAGATCTTTAAGTTGAATATAGGGCAGCCAGATGTGCCGTCACCTGATGCTTTTTTTGAAGGTGTAGAGGACTACAGGTCAAGAATAGTGGCGTATGACCCATCTCTGGGAAACCTAGAACTTCGCAAAGCGTGGAGTGCCTATATCCACAGAACCATTGACATTGAAGTCTCCTTTGAATCTTTACTCATTACGCAGGGAGCAAGTGAAGCCTTAATATTTATTTTCATGACATGTTGCGACCCCGGAGACGAGATTGTCGTTTTCGACCCAACATACGCGAACTATATTGGATTCGGAGCTATTTCTGGAGTTACTCTTGTGCCTGTGCCCTGCGAGTTATCAGACGGGTTCCATCTACCGAGCAAGGAGGAGATAGAATCTCGATTTTCTAATCGAACACGGGCCATTCTGCTCTGCAACCCAAACAATCCGACGGGAACAGTGTATTCAAGGAAGGAACTACAACTGCTTCTTGAACTCTGCGAGGATAATAACATTTTTTTAGTTCTCGATGAGACCTACCGGGAGATGGTCTACGGGGAAACAGAGGTCAATTCTATTCTGCACTTGGCACCCGCTAATCCTCGGGTTATTGTCGTCGATAGCTTGTCAAAGCGCTTTAGTCTTTGTGGCGCTCGAATCGGGTGTATCCTTACCTGTAATGACGATGTCAAAAGGGCATGTTTTAATATTGCGCAGGCCCGCCTCTCCGTCGCGTCTATTGAACAGCATGCTGCTGCATTTATGTTGCGGTCGAGTAGTAGGGAGCAACTTGAACTTACGCGTGAAATATACCATCTTAGACGAGACGCGCTTGTTGGAGGCTTGCAGCGTATTGAAGGTATTGAGACAGTGGTACCAGAGGGAGCTTTTTACGCCATGGCAAGGTTGCCGGTTAGTGACGCTGATGAATTTTGTGCATACTTGCTTACGACCTTTAGGAGCGCAGGCAGAACCGTGTTCGTTTCTCCCGCATCCGGTTTCTTTATTGAAGAAGGTCGCGGTAAAGATCAGGTGCGTTTGGCCTTTGTCCTTAAGGAGGACGAATTACGAGAGGCCGTAGCGGTACTAGAAGAGGGAATTAGAGCTTACAATTTAGCCAAGTCTTGAACTCTGGCTATAGTGCAATTTAATCTGAAAGGATCGGGGTGATTATGTTCGGCGATATAAAACAGCTCCTTAAGTCTATTACTATTTTTTTTCTGTTATGTGTTTCTGTCTCTGTGGGTTGGGCAGAAGATCCGGAGAATGAAACGTGGGACCCTATTGAGCCGGTGAATCGAGGAATCTTTTGGTTTAATGATACCTTTGATGTTTATTTAGGAGAACCTATTGCTCGCGGCTACAATTTTGTAATGCCCGATATCGTCCAATCCGCCGTTACCCGTTTTTTCAGGAACCTCGCCTGGCCGAGTTACTTAGTTGATGATGTAGTTGGCTTAGACTTTCAAGGTGCGGGTCTTCATACCGGGCGCTTTTTAATAAATTCAACGTTAGGAGTTGGAGGTTTGTTTGACGTTGCTGGTGAGTTTGGGATTGAGCACCGTCAGACTGACTTGGGAATGGTATTGGGTAAATATGGGGTGGATGCTGGACCATATTTGGTCATCCCGTTTCTTGGACCGTCTAATCTCCGTGACCTATTTGGGACCACGGTGGATTCATATGCTGACCCCCTGACGATAATAACGTTCACCGATCTTGCGGACAACGATAAGACAGCAGCTTTCTTGGGCGGTAACGCCTTGAGGCTCATAAATCGAAGGACGTCATTATTAGAGGCAATAGACAGTGCCAAGGAGGGTGCTTTGGATTATTATACCTTTGTAAGGTCCTCTTATCACCAGAATCGTGAGGGCGCTATAAAGGGTGAGGTTGTTAGAACGGAGTCTCTCGCTGATGGGGGCGAGCAAGAAGAGTTTCTGCCTGAAGAGTAATAATTTGGATTTTTGGATATGAATGAACCTGAAAGGCGTGCGCAGATAAGAATATTAGTTGCAGACGATCAGTTAGAGGCGCGCGGGATAATACAGTCTGTGCTATCGAGCTTAGGCTATCTGAACATCTATCACGCCACTACAGGGTTTGACGCGGTTGACGTCGCCGTAAAGCGCCAGGTTCATCTCATCATCTGTGATTGGAATATGCCGGGAGCGGATGGTCTGGAGGTACTTAAGACCCTTCGTAAGCACCCAGAACACGAAAAGACGCCCTTCCTGATGCTCACGAGTGAAAGCTATAAGGAGAATGTTCGGCAGGCAATGAAGGCCGGAGTTACCGCCTATCTTGTAAAGCCCATTACCACAGCAGTCTTGATAGCAGAGCTTGATAAGGCGACTTCAGGAATAGACTTAGGAGAGATCTAGTCGACCCCATTACCCGTGCTGATTGAAGTGGCGAAGTTACTAACCTGAGTTCGACGTAAGAACTGCGGTAAATGGCTGAAATTACTTCATCCACTTCGTTGCTCATGAAATAAAATGCTCGACGTAGCAAGCTACTGCTATGCTTTTAGATAAATCGAGCCTCGTGACTAAAGCAATTTTAGTAACTTACCTTTGTTTTTATTCGAAACTCAGGTTGGTAAGGAGAAAAATAAGGCTTTTGACGAAGAGATTGGACAGTCTTGTTGATTGCTTGCTAAAAAACGAACGCCCACCGTAATGGGTGAGCGCTCAATGCCTACCTGTAGAACAGGCAAACCTAGCTATCTAGTGTGCCTACTTCGTACTGCCTAATTTACACTCAAGTGTCTCTATCTTGAGGGTATCGGAGGTAGTTAGTGACTCTTGAAAGCCGGCTCGTAAGGCTGAGGCTAACCGGGCAGCTGCATTTTTATCAAACGATTTCAGCTTTCTATTTAACTTCAGTGTCTCAGCATTCATCTTACTAACACTTGCATTGTACAAATCAACAAGCGGGCTAAGGTCTTTCTTCTCACACAGATCTGCACTGAAGGATATACAATTTATGGCAACTTCGGTTGGAAGAGTCCACGCTTGTGTCCATGCTTGTGAATTCAAGGCCTGAATTATCGCCACTGTCTTTTTAATGAAGGCAGTCGTCTTGGGGCTACGGTCTACCTTACGAAGTGCATTAGCACTCAACTTGGAAACCTTAAGTATTTTCTGAGCTGACGAATCCAATGTTGCAATTGCATCGGCCGTATTTTTGGATTCGCAGCCGAATGGCACAAGTACATCAACGGGCGTCGGGGAGCTTTGTGGAGTAGGGGCTACTACCGTGGGTGTAGCGATATTAGCTGTCACGGGTGTAGCTGTTAAAGTATTTTCTGGCGTTGGTGTCTGAGTATTTGTAGCACTAGGCGTTGCAGTAAACGATGGAGTTGTGTTGGTCGATAGTGGTGTAGCCGTGTTCGTTAGTGTGTTTACAGGTGTCCGTGTCGGAGTGCTTGTTTGGGTTCTTGTGGGTGTCGATGTACATGACGGTGTCGGAGTCGGCGAACTAACGCAAGCTGTGCCTGTTGCATCCTGGGACTGTGCACTTGCTGCCGAGCATAATAATAACACTAGTCCAAATAACGATTTTCTTTTTCTTTCCGTAGTTCTCATTTTTCTGTTTCGTTAAATAATTTTTTTAAAATCTTTTGTAGCGAAGTTTTTTAGCTTCGACAGATCGTCGACATAGATATTATTGCCACTTTGATTCCTTATGATTCCTGTAAGTTGCTAGGGGTACAATTAAGCTGGTGATTGTCTTTAAGTTCAATTTGTTACAAACTAGTGGAATGCCGTAGTCCTTGGGTGCTTCTGTCCTAAAAACCTTAGTTCGACGTAAGAACAGTGGTATGTGAGCCTTACCGTGGAGGTAAGTTCGAGAAGATCCGGTTCTGATACAGGGAGAAACAGTCGGAGGAAATTAACGCCTGAGGAGATTGCTCTATCGGGACAAAGAGCAATCTTTGTTAGATATCAATCGCTGAATCAGGAAGCGAATATAGTCAATGTAATAATTGTCTATATTTTGCGGAACGGGCTACTATTAACTCTCATAGAGGTAAGCCTCCGGCTCTGCCGGAGGACTCTTGAAGTTTGACGTTTCCGTAAGAGATAAGAGAATCCACTTTGTGAGCCGGTCAGAGCATCACGAAGTGGAGAAAGCGATGAATAAGTTAAACCATTCGAAAGTATAGCCATCGTCAAAAATAATGCGGTTTTGAGTCGCATCTCGGCGATGGCTATGTGTTTGTTTTGACTCGCCTCCGCGAGTCGTTATAGTAATCTTTAATACTTTATTATTTTTGAAGATTACTATATATTCAGAATCCAGAATCTGAAGATCGTCGAATAGGCCAACTTCAATTGTTCTAGAAACTGAAAAGCCACCTTTAGGTAGCGCATAAAATTAACCGCTTTGAGCGGTTCACATATTTTAAAGCCTCCCCGGCTTTGCCAGAGAATACCGTTATCTGAGTTCGACGTAAGAACTGCGTTAAGGAAGCCGCAGACAAAGTTTTGGTCTGCGGTAGACGAACCTAATTTGAGTCGTATTGTAGGGCACAATACTGTGCGCAGCTTTTGCCTGATACTGTTATCTTTTTTTTGCTTTCAGCTATTTTGCACTTCTCGGTTTACATTCTAGGGTTTCCACCTTAAGGGTCTCGGAAGTGGCAAGCGAATCTTTGTAGCTATCTTTCAGAGCAGAAGCCAAACGGGTTGCCGCCTTGTTGTCCCGAGCCTTCAACTTCCTATTTAATTTGAGCGTTTCCCTGTTCATCTTCGTGACACTATCGTTATAGAGATCTACCAAAGGGCTCAAGTCTTTCTTTTCGCAAAGATCATTGCTGAAGGAGATACAATTTGTCGTGATTTCAGTGGGAATCGTCCATGCCTGGGTCCATGCTTGGGAATTGAGCGATTGAACCACTGCTAAAGTTTTCTTAGTAAAGGCAGCAACTTTTATACTTTGGTCGGCTCTTCGGAGTGAACTTGCTGTTAACTTTGAGATCTTCAAGATCTGCTGGGCCGAAGAATCCAGCCCCGCTAATATATCAGCAGTTTTTTTCGATTCACATCCGAATGGGACAAGTACATCGACCGGAGTTGGAGACAAATTCGGTGTCGGGATCAACTCAGGCGGGGTCACAGTCGGACCACTTGCTGGTGTTGTGGTGAGAGTGCTCACCGGCGTTGGTGTGCAGCTGGTATAAACGTTTTCTTGTGAGTGAGCCGCTGTCGCATATCCACATATCGCTACGAGGATTAATAGTCGGTTGTATTGTCGTTTTTTGATTCTCATGGTCCGTTTCTTTCCTTTAATTAGAGTCCGAATATAGTTTCTTAGCGCCATTACTAAATATGCAGTAAAGCGTAGGTTAGTGGGTAGTAATAAAGTCGTCGCTTTGATGTCACAAAAGTAAAGAGCCTACATTAGGTCAAATTTCCGTTTAACGGAGCGCCACTTTAAATTCACCATTTTAGCTCATAGGTATTCTCTTTAGAAACCCGCGTTCTGCGTCAAGCTGCTTTCGAAATATACACTCCTGATTAGAATGACATGAAGACTAAATGAATGGTAGTCTCAGCTAGTAAAAAGTATTAGAGACATAGAGAAATAAAGCACAGTTATTTGTTTATTTCCATGCCACAAAGGTAACGAACGGAGGGGCGCAGAAAGCGATTTCGCTTTTTCTAAAGCCTGCGTTTGTCAGTAATTGCATGTTCTCTTGAATGGTCAAGGGGGTAAGGAGCCCGAAAAGAGCATTTTCTTTATCAAGAATTTCATCCATTGAGTAGCCATTTAGCTCCTTAAATCGGTGGTAATCCCTTCTTAATCGGGTTTCTTCTTCAACGGATCCGCTGGAAGTTTTTTCGGAAAGAACTAAGAAGCCACCGGGAATGAGTGCTTCGTAGAATGCGTCAATAATCGGCTGTCTTAATTTTGGTGAGACAAAATGAAGCGTATAGTTACAAAGAATTGCCGAGGCATTCACTAGCGTGACATCCTCAATATTTACGCTCTCAAGGGTTACGTGAATATTGTTTCCCTGCTTAGGTACATCTAACCCTCTGAGATTTAAGTTATTGAGTTTATCCTCGCATAACTTTCTCATTGCTTCAGATGGTTCGATCCCGAAGATATCCCCGGCAAAATGCTGAAGCTGTGATAGGAGCATCGCGATCGTGGTGCCGGTAGCGCTTCCAATATCATATATTCTGGTACCGTTAGCTGCGAATCCCTTACAAAGATTGATGCAAAGCTGCTGTGTTGTAAAATAGCCAGGAATAGAGCGGGCGGCCATATCATCAAAAATCAGTGCGATTGTTCGATCGAACTGGAATTGCCGACCTTCAAATGGCTCGTGGCTGAAGCGCGAAACTGGTTCGGGTTGTACAACACCGGCGGTCGCGCACGCGCTATTATGTGAAACGTTGTTTGCGAGGCCCATCGTGCGGTGCATTGTAAGGTTCGTCCATTTTATTGTGATTTATTCGACGCGGTAGCTGCTACAAGAAGATGTTCCAATGGTAGCGAAGGGGAGATACAACTAATGTGCGCCGTTTGTCAAGACATAACGGAGTGTTAGAGCTCGGATTAAGGATTGTGGGCCGCTATTTCCAAGTTTAAATGTACTTTCGCATTTGCGAGCTGATTACGTATTGTAGTAGTTTCACTAGGACTGCGCTCTGTACACGACAAAAAATCGTAACAAGCTGAAATTATTTGAAAAAGTAAAATTGCTTCTATCTGTGATTTCAATTAGTTACGATTTTTTGTCGTGTACAGACGAGGACTTCGTAAGAATACGTAAGTTTGAATATGAGTGGAGGCATTATGAAGGTAGCTGTTTTGGGTGCTGCGGGAGGGATCGGGCAACCGTTATCTCTCTTGTTGAAGGTAGGGTTGGATAGTGGAAGTGTATTGGCTCTGAATGATATCGCCTCGTTTACGCCGGGTGTTGCTGCAGATCTTTCGCACATCTCGACCTCAGCGAAAATTTTGGATACCGGAAAGGGTGATATTGCGTTGACGTTAGTGGGCGCGAATGTCGTCTTGATTCCGGCTGGGGTTCCCCGTAAAGACGAAAAGCAAACTAGGGCGGAGTTGTTTGACGTCAATGCGGGAATTGTACAGAAGCTTGCCCAGGAAATCGCGAGACACTGTCCAGGGGCAGTAATTGGTGTAATAACTAATCCCGTAAATTCAACGGTTCCGATTGTCGCAGAAGTACTAAAGCAACAAGGGGTGTATGACCCGCGGAAGTTGTTTGGTATTACCAGCCTTGATGTGGTTCGTAGTGAAGCGTTTCTTGCTGATGTGATTAAGGGAGAGCCTGGCAACATTAAGGTGAATGTTGTAGGTGGTCATTCTGGCAAAACGATTTTGCCGATCCTTTCTCAAGTTGCCGGCCTCACGTTAACTGCGGCTCAAGCAGAATCTCTCACGACGCGTATTCAGAATGCTGGAACAGAGGTTGTTGCTGCAAAGGGAGGGACTGGTTCTGCTACTCTTTCAATGGCGTATGCTGCGGCAAGGTTTTGTTTTAGTGTAGCCAAGGCTTTGCGTGGTGATAAAGGGATCGTTGAGTGTGCTTACATTGAGAACAATCAATACGGCACTAAATATTTTGCAACCCCGGTAATGCTCGGTACCGAGGGTGTTGAAGAAATTCTTCCTGTAGGGTTATTGAATGCCTACGAGGAGAAGGTGCTCAGCGAGATGATTAGTGTGCTTATTGATGATGTGAAGATTGCCGAGGAGTTCGTTGCAAGGGGTGCGCAAAGTTAGATTTATATCTATAACGTCTCATTGGAGATCTATAGATCTAAAATAAGAGAAGATAAAAATAATTGACGAATGAATCTAAGTAACGCTTTTTCTCAGCTTGCTCAAGGTACTGCTTCCTCGCTCCCTTAAGGAGGGCAAAGAATTCTGCTGGGTTAAGTTGACCTCCTGGTAGGTAAGTAGAGGTTCCTTTTTAAGTCGAGTGCCAAGGAGGTGCCGCTGGTCCTTCTGAAATGTGCTGACTTTTGGCAGAAGCCACGCGCAAAAGTTGTAGTCGTGTTCGACTATGCCGGGGAAGGTGAAGAAGGTGGGTAGTGTAAAGGCGTTTGATTTTTTGAAAAATTTTTGCGCCGGACAGGGGGCAAGCCCCCTGTAACCCCCAGGGTCAAGGGCAACCCCCGCCTAAGGAGCCGCCGAGCGGACGCCACGCCCCCCCAAACCGCTGCCGCGATCGCCGGAGACCTCCGCCGCGAAGTCACGGTCAGAGAGGCGCGCGTTCGAGGCAGGGCGGCCCCAATTGCCGCCGCGAAAGCCAGCACCTGTAGCTGAGATAGGTGGCCAGCTAGATTGGTTGGCATTGCCGTTGGTGTCTAGATTGCCATCGCCGTGACTGGTGCCCTGGAAGTTGCGACCAGTCGAATTGCCCACTGTAACTGAGCGCTCCCATAGATTTCCGGAAAGATCAAATGCCCCGTAGTAGCTGGTTCCCGCGTCTGCACGCGACGTGATTCCGCCGCTCCCGAAGCTGCCGACGCGGGTGGGGCCTTGCACTCCTGTTGTGTTGTTGTAGGTAATGTTCGACCCAGCTTTGCCTCGCTCTGAAGTTGTGCCGGCGTTGGTGATGCTGGTTGCTCTGGTTATGCTCGTACTGCCCCAGGCGTACTCTCCGGACACTGGTCCATTAGGACCACGGGCAGCCTTTTCATATTCCAGTTCGCTCATCGGGCGCAAACCCGCCCAATCTAGATAGGCGATTAGGTCGCCCCAGGATAGATAGTTCATCGCGACACTGCGGTAATTGGCACTACCACCAGGCAGTGTTGCATTGCCACTCGTCCAACTTACATTGTTGCGATAGGAAAGGCCATCGGTGTTCTTACCGCCGTTAGTTGCACTGGTGATATCACGGGTCGCCTTTTGCGTCGCATTAAGCGAATTAAAGAATGCCACCCATTGGCCCTGCGAGATCTCACCTCTCATAATATAGAACCCCCCGTACCCTTTTGGGTAAGCCTCAGGCACCGTAAAGGCAGCACCGTCAGCATCTTCTCCGGACCAGCCACCCGTATCATAATAATACACCGCCCCCGTCTGTCCAGCTTCAGTACCATTTCCAATGCTGTCTGTGGTCGAGAACGCTGCTTCACTCGACACATACCATGGATCATCATCACTAGAGCCCTGTCTAAACGATGCAAAAGACGTCGCATTATCCCCCGCATAAAACGCCCCTTGCGGCACATACACCATCTCCATGCCAAACACCCGCACATCAATCGTGTCACCATTTACTACGCCATTTGCAGCCCAGTTCCAGTTCAATCGTATGTTACTCAAAGATAGATTCCCGATCCCTTCGCTGCTTCGGTGCAAAAACACCCCCACGCCAGGGTTCAAAAGTATATCAAACCCACCAGCCCCAAGCGTCGTATTCGCCAAGCCCGTCGATACCGTTATCCCCGCAGGTACGACATGCCCACTATTTTCAAGGCTCGCGTGCTGCCACCCACCTCCATTCTTTCGATACTTCACAAACAACCACACCGCATCCCAGTTCGCCGGCCCAGAATTTAACCGCCAAGAATTTTCCCAACTTACATCAAACCTTACCTCAGAGGTGCCCGCCGCATAATTTATCTCGCCCCTCTGGAGATTCGTTATCTGAAGATTCCCCGCCCAGGCGCTCGTCCACACTAAAGGTGCCAGAACTAGCAGCCTACATACAAATAATTGCAGTATTGGCATCGGCCCAAATCGCTTCCTGGTGTACGGTGTTATACTATTCATTTCGCTTTCCTTGTTGCGCCGTTTTCGTTCTTAGAGCCCCTCGCAGCAGGGGAGGGACGTTACTATTTTTTTTACACGGTAACATTAGCTAACCCACCTTCACAATGCGTTTTTGGTGTGATCGTGTAGTTGCCCTCATTAGGGTCGGCTGGAGTGAGTAGTAAGGAAGGGACAAGATAATCAGATGCGTTTTACTTTATTTTACTCCCCCTCTGAAACAACAAGGAAAGATTCCTCTCAATCGAGGCTCCTTAAGAAATATTACGGTCTGTCTTCGATTTCAGAACTACGTTAATTTTAAAGATTACTATAGATACTATGATGTTGCTGCGATTGTTCTACGTCATCAGAGAAAACTTATTTCAAGCCAACAGCTGTTCTGTGAATGACGTTCTAATTGTGGCTCGGGTTGCGGAATGCCCCCATTTGGCCGCTCTGAACCGCTAAGGTTATGAAACGACATTCTTTTTTTTGGGTGATGCTGCCGACAAGTTCACGAGTGATACCCCAATCAGGTGAAGTTATCGTGAGCCAACGACGATATAGAACCAAAGAGTTCACTTGTCTGGATGTTGAGTATTGTTGCCGTTAGTTCATTTTCGTTTTTTGGAGTAATCATGCTTTCACCGTCTCAGCATCCGTACAGTTGTTCCGGGTTTATCTCTCAGATCGACCGGGAGGAATTCGCGACAGAACTTGATGCGCTTCGTGAGCGTGTGTTGGGGCGACTTACAACCGAGGATCTTGCTCATTTACAACGGCTTGAGTGGCGTGGGCGGCTTGCAACCGTAACTGGTTTTGTTACGGCTGCATTTTGGTGTAATCCCTTGTCAGCCTTTTTAATTAGCTTTGGTTTGGTTACCCGTTGGATGGTGGCCCATCATGTTTTACATCGTGGCTACGACCATGTTCCAAATGTTCCGCTTCGGTATACCAGTAAACACTTTGGTCGAGGATGGCGGCGTTTTGTTGACTGGTTTGACTGGATCACTCCGGAAGCGTGGGCCCATGAGCATAATATACTGCATCACTACGACACGGGTGGTCCTTCTGATCCCGATCTGGTAGAGCAGCATATGGAGATGCTTCGGCAGTGGGAGGGGCCGATATGGAAGAAGTATTTTTACGTTACGATGTTGGCCTTTACCTGGAAATGGTCCTATTACGCCCCCCAGACAATGACAGTTTACTTGCCGAAAAAGGCCACCCACAAGACCTATGCCGCCCAAGAGCGGGTGACCTACCGAAGTTTGTTGAAGTTTGATAAAGAGGTTGTACGGCGCTTATGGTTAGAGTGTTACGTACCGTTTTTTACAGTTCATTATGTGTTATTACCGTTGCTATTTCTTCCACTCGGCACGCAGGCGGTTATTAATGTTTTACTGACGCGTATCCTAGCGGAGTTTTTCACTAACCTTCACACCTTTATGGTGATCGGGCCGAATCATTCGGGAGAAGATTTATATCGATTTGACACTCGGTTCACCAACAAGCAAGAATTTTACCTTAGTCAGGTTCTAAGTAGTGTAAATTTCCGGACGGGTGGAGACGTAAACGATCACATGCACAAATGGCTTAACTATCAAATTGAGCATCATTTATTTCCAGATATTCCCTTACGTCAGTACCAGTTGATTCAACCTGAAGTTAAGGCGCTCTGCGTTAAGTACGGGGTGCCGTATGTACAGGAGTCGGTATTCAAGCGCACTTGGATGTTAGTGCAGATTTGTGTAGGCAATGCGTCAATGAAGCGTCTGCCAGGGTTGGCGCCAGTCGAACAGTCCGTGGGTGAGTCTGGCGTTTAATGAAATTACTATCCGTAAGAATTGAGGATTGTTTGTTATGCCGTTTCATTGCATCTCGACACCCTCTACTTTTTCCAATTTCCACAAAGAGGCACAAACACCTATGTGTAATATCAAGTAGTTATCATTTCCTGTTAGAATTGGCACAAAATGGTAACTACTTGATATTATTACTGCTCGCGCTGAGAGCCCCGAGAGGGGACAAAAAAGTAGAGGGTCGAGGTGCGTCCAAGGAGGATGCGATGACTAGCGGGTAAAGTCAATCCCGCCCGGATAAGCACTAACCATGCGTCCGGTATCTAGACTTGCTAGGTGTTCGGCAACG
>JBIIDM010000214.1:0-5498 GCA_044238365.1 Bdellovibrionota bacterium
TAATGATAACAGGGGGGGGGGATCTGCCTTGATGCGATTCGGGTAGATTTTGCGGCGGGAGCCGTCGAGGCTGAGGTAGTTCGTGCGGCGGCTGAGGGGAATGACCTTATCTTCATTGAGGGTCAAGGTAGCCTGCTTCATCCCGGCTCTACAGCGACGTTGCCCCTTCTTCGCGGAGCCCAGCCGACGGCGTTACTCCTGGTTCACCGCTACGGTCAGGAATGTATAGCCCGAGTGCCGACCGTAAAAATCCCCCCGCTTTTGCAGGTAGCCAAGGTATATGAGGATCTCGCCTCGGCCGCGGGAGCCTTTGCAACGTCTCCTGTGGTGGGAATTGCGCTGAACACAGCTCATCTTTCAGAAAGGGAAAGTAGGGCAGCCATTGATGAAGTAGGGAAGAGTACCGGTTTGCCGTGTGATGATGTTGTTCGTAATACCGGGGATTGGTTGTATGAGCAGTGCTTTTTGCGGGGATAGGGGCACGCAACGTACTTGTTATTCCGGATTTTTTTTAGGACTTTTGAAGTGGAACCGCTCTAGCCCGGAGTATTCACGAAACGCGCCTCGTGTCTAAAGCAACCATTTACCTTTGTTCTTACGTGAAACTAAGGTTTCAAAGTGAGAAAATATATCCGTCCCAGGTGCTTTGTTTCCAGTAATTCTGTTTCCAGCAATATAGATACCGAAATCGTGTCTCACGGAAATGTGTCACATTGGAACGAATATATAAGTTAAAACGCATGAACGGCTCCTGAATCTCGATGAACATTTTGGTGTTCTAGACTTCGTGTATAGTCTGATCCAGTTCGAAAGCCAAAATCTTCAGCATACTTGTTAGTTGCTTTGATTTTGCCTGATGGAGCCGTATCTAAAAACAACACCTCCTTGATACTGACGTCCTTTACGAAAGCGCGGAATTCGCATGCGGTAGATAGGAGCGCCTGAAAGTCATGAGACTTGCCGTAGGGTGTAACCTTCCTCTTGGCGTTCTTCTCTTTCTTTTTTTTCTGCGAGGATGGCACTACATTAAATTTGTGTGTACGTCTATGAACCAGACGGTCACGCAGCTCGGAAAAAATAACCAGTTTTTCAACCACTTTTCACAGAGATGCGGTACCGGTATGTTTATGCCTTGTCTCAGGTCACGATCGGTGGCTTTATACAGAACCAAAAGGTCGTCACCATGATTTTTAATCAGGTATTCCGAGGTAAACTGAGTCGGCCGGGTTCTATAAGACTCATAGACCACCTTCAGATCGACTTTTTTGTCAATATACGCAATAGCTAATATGGAAAACAAAATCGATGAGAGGGCATAGTCGAGCGTATCTTTTGCATCGCTTGCAGCCTCGATCATTATCCGGACGGCTGGTGCGCCGCTGTCGTCTTGCATGATGGATATGGGTGCGTGAGGCAGTATATACGGTTTGCCGCGCTGGAATCTACCCCTCGGGCATGACGTTTCTCGGTACTCCTTAACACATTGAAATAACGTACGATTATCTGAGGATTCTTAATCGACCACGCCTTCTGATATCGGTGATACCCGTAGGTGTCTATTTTTAGTGAGGTTTCCGCACTCGCGCAGACACACGGACGGGTCTGATTCTGATAAGGTTCGGGTTACTTGGGAGGATTGACTACTTTCGGCTTAAAAGATAATGTAGTTACACCTAATTGAGGTTTTAAAACAGATGGATCGTAATAGTATTATTCCTGCTGCGTATGCCATGTTAAGAAATCATTTTTCTTCTGACATTAAATCAGACATTGCGGCATTGAAGCTGCTGTGTGCATGTGATGTAGATAATTTGCAGACCATTGTCGATGTTTATAACTACCACATTGAAAATGCCAGTGCCGATTTAAGCGCTTCTCAAAAAGAATTAGCAACGTTGACTTTGCTAAGCATTAAAGATCGTGGCGCTGCTGCTATCGAGCAGTACTATTGGATTGTTGTGATGCTGCTAAATTCACCTGACGAGCTGCTCGTCAATGACGCGCTTAGAGTATCGTACATTCATTGTACCCCGAAGATCGCTTTAACTACTTTTTGTGTAGTATATAGTAATTTATTTGCTATGCTGAAGGAGGGGCATTTTGATAATGGTAATTCCATTCTGAGCACAGGGTTAGAGGTGCTTAACAGTGTGGAAAGCAAAGATCATTTTTGGGGGCTTCTGGTCGATGCCTTTAACAATTCAGATTCCCGTGCTACAGCAGGGATTATGTTTGCGATGATTAAATGGGGAGAGCACCATTCAGATTTAGTTAACCCACTGCTTACGAAGTGGATGGATACCGAGACTGATAGTTTGATCCCAGCCATAGCCCTATGTTTATTGGGTGATATTAGGGGGCTTCGAGTGATTTTGGCTCACCTGGTCGAGCCGAAGAGTTCTCTTAAAGTAGCCAGTTGGCCTAAGATAACAGCGAATTTTTCGGAGGAAAATGTAGTATCGCAGATTGTTGATTTAATAATCGCTGAAGAAGATCTGGAACCTTCAGCTCTTCTTCAGCTGGAGATTGAACGCAGTTGTTTTTACGAGCGAAATGAAGAAATAGAACAGGTTATTGTTCGTGCTATTAACAGCAAACGTTCAGAAGTTAGGATGTATGGAGTACAGCGTGTTTTGTACTGCCTATCCCCTGAATCCGATTGGCTAATGGCGCAGCTTCTAAGAATATCAGACTGTGATCCCAGTCCTGACGTACGTGTAGCCGCGATCGAAGTAATCGTAGGCTACACCAATACTTTACCGCCGGAAGATCGACCAGTTTGGGTAGACATGATGCTTCTCGGATATATTAGATTAGAACCCCAATCGGGTATAGTCCGTACCGCGGCGGCCCAGGCACTAGCAGGCATAGTTGCAGATCGCGCTCGCTCAAACAAACTTTTGAATTCCTAAAGGTTATCCCGCTATTATAAGTCTGCTTTCGTTTCAACAGAAACGAAAGCAGCCTTTTTTGCCTTTATTCTCACTTCGAACGCAGGTTCTTTATGCTACCTCAAATACCCTAAATTCCCCATGTCTGTACAATTCCCTGAATCCATGAGGATAGTTTCCGAACTTTGCCAAACCGATAGCTGGATACGTTTGATACTCAAGAGGCCCAATGACGACTAAGGAAATGCTGTCCTTCTTGAGAAGTTTGTACGCCTCAACCGCATCCTCGGTTGAATAGATAGTTCTGACGGCATTTTTGCGTCTCTGGAGTTCGGCCTCAGAAAGTCCTCGTTGTTTCACGTGGTGGTCCCAGCCAATCAGGGTTGGTAGCCCCGTATACATAGCAATTCGGGTATAGTCACCATATGAGTTTCCGTACGCTTCAAGTATGGGCAATGTGCGCCGTTCCGGTGAGGTGGTATAGTCGTTTAAAAAATCAATTATCCTGGAGTCCTCATACTTTGTTTTCTCAAGAAATGCCATGCCATTCAGGCTTGGGCGTGGTCCATCAACTCGGTGAAAACTTGCCATCGATAGTACATTGCACGCGCCCCCAAAGAGTCCCGTAAACACTGCAATGCCAATTGTTGCGTAAAGGATCCCATGGAGGACTGGAAGCTTGCTCCGTTCCTTTGTAACCGACAGGGCCAAGAATAAGGCAAGACAAGCCGCAAAGCTTAAAATAAACCACTGCGCATTAAAAAATTTGAAAATCGTGTTCATTCTATCAATGATGTAGATGGTTTCTACCCCGCAAAATATCCCCGCAGCAACAATAAGGAGTGCAGCAAGTATGCCGTTATATCGCTCGAGAATAACGGCGTAAAAGACCAGGACTGCACTGAGGAGATAGATCAGCAGCGGAAACGAGGCCGAAGGTGCAGCGTTGACACCATTAATGTGAAGAAGCCAAGCAATCATTACTACGCTGCTTCTTAGTATCGGGATGGCAAATACGAGCATGGCCGCTGCTATGGCCAGGCAGAGTCGTATTTTTGAAGAAGCGAGCATTTTAGGCGAGCAGGCTATAGCGAGGGATGCAAGCAGGATAACGAGTTGTATACCGAACATACGCCAGTAAGAACCGAAGGGCAGAAGTTCTTCGCGATAGATCCAGCCCCATCCTACCGCAGGGTTAGGAGGGGTCGAGTTACTGTAGACTGTGATAATGGTTGTCGCAACGAGCAGCGGTACAAGGAAATCAACGGTGGTGTTGATGATATGTTTGTAGACACCGATTTCGTCAGTATTATCGATTTTTCTTAGTCGTGCAACGCACGCCACTAGGTTCATCACCACAAACAAAGCGCCGTAGGTTAGAAAATCCCAGATGTTGAGGAGGAACAACGAACCGAGTATCAGGCCCAGAACAGAGCGGTGTACCGTTCGCTGTACGGTATCCTCCAGCGGCGATCCAATTTCAAACAGTAGGCCCAGAAAAAGGATGGTAAAGGGAAGGGCGATCACGTGCGCGTGTAGATCAGCAAAAAGGATCGACCAGAGCGGATATTCGCTAAATCCATAGGGCGGAAATACACGAGTACTCGCCCAGAAAAGGTCGAAGCCATTGCTGCGTGTGGGGTGAAAAATTTCACTGATTACCAGGAATGTCATCTCAAGGCTGGCACTGCAGGCAATGATAACGACCGCAATCCAGGCAAAGCGACGTGACTGAGTGAGCTGGAGGAAACAGCCGAAAATTGTTGTTGTTATAAGTGCACCAATAGAAGCAATGCACAGGTTGAAGATTGTCGCAGTTTCAATTCCTGATAATTTATGAAGAGTGGCACAGAGGTACAGTCCGTAATAGTAGTAGCTCATTTTATGGTGTACGGCCCACGGATCATCCGGTGGCAGGGTCGTAGTACGAGACAAATAGTTGAGGAAGGTAAAATCCATCGGTTTTTCTCCCCAGAAAATTTCTGGTGAAAAGCATCGTAAGCCCAGAAAGAGGAAAAAAAAGATACACCATACGCTGCTTCGTTTTAAATAGTGCGCAGGTCGGGGTAGCTTCCGTGATAGGGGGGTAAAAAACAGGCATCCGATCGAGGTTGCCAGGAGTGTTAAAAACAGTAATCGTACGTTTGTGGGCGATGATTCTACTCCGCCGTTATTTAGTAGCCAGCAGGAAAGTCCGAAAAACAGGATTCCGAGCGGGCGACCAAAATGAATGCTGCGATCCACTGACTTCGGGCGGGCATATAAAATCAGAGGAAGGGCGATGAGAGCCAGACCTTCCCAGATGATTAACCAGAGTAGCACCTTTGTATAGGGATAGATAAGGTCCACATTGACAAGTGCTTCGCCGCGCGACAGGTTCAGAACTTCGCTTTGCGTTGGGGATTTTAGGGGAGGCTGATGTATGAGGTCCTTAAATTGCTCTACGGTAAGGTCTTTGGTCTTTTTAAATATTGATACCCGTGGATGGTCATACACCGTAAAACTTTCATCATTGGCGGAGTCGGGAAACGGCAAACCGGCAATTGTCGGCGTGAGTTTAATCGTTTGAATTAGCGTAAAGCCAAGTCTTTCGGAATACAGCAGGCG
>JBIIDM010000055.1:0-18746 GCA_044238365.1 Bdellovibrionota bacterium
TCCGTAATACCCCTTTAAAAGCATCCGCAGCTTCCAAGGTAATGATTCCGGACAAAGAAACATCAGCGGCCAATCCAATGAGCCCTTCCCCGGCAAACCCGAAGTTGCTAAATTCTACTTCGCCGCTCTTCGGAAGATACGATACATTATCGAGGATGGCCTTTCCTTTAATTTCCCCCCCCTGAGAAGTTACTGAAACCGAGGCACCCTCCTTGATGAATTCCACCGCGGCAGTCACGTTCTTTAACTCCGAAAACCCGGTATCCAGACTTTCTATTCCAA
The DNA here is from genome assembly GCA_044238365.1 of Bdellovibrionota bacterium. GTDB lineage: Bacteria > Bdellovibrionota_C > UBA2361 > UBA2361 > JBIIDM01 > JBIIDM01. The sequence goes on from JBIIDM010000055.1 coordinate 283, forward strand.
TATTCAATGCCGGATGAATATCCTCAGAAACGTCCCCCTTAGAAGCGATTTGAAGCGTCACACCGTACGCATTAAAATCCTCAAATTGAATATGATCCAGCTGCAGCCCAAGTTTACTATCCACGTATCCACGATTAAGAGAATAATATGAACTTCGATCTAATGAGACTCCCGAACCCTCCGCTGAAATGGGACTGAAGTTTAACGATTCTTTCTCGTGCACGTAGCGCAGCTGTGAGCGAGCCTGGTCAAACTTAAGAACTGGCTCCGACCCAAAGAGAAGCGTGATATCGTTCGAAGCCTCCTTATCAAGCTCAAGATCGGCCTGAACTACAGGGTACCGGAAGGTTCCTGTGACGGTTCCTTGCCCTCGGAGAGCTCCCTGCACTAGTTCTTTGATACCAAATGTTTCACTATCTGCATGAATATCGAGTGTCCCATTAATTGCTGATCCTATGGATTCGCCCTTAACCTTTATTTCTCCAGTATTGCGCTTCAAGGAGACATATTGAAAGTTAATAATCCCATTCTCTATAACGAAGATAGATGAAACATTGCCAATGGAAAGTGGCCAAATTGCACTAGGTGCTGAAAGGTCCGGTCGGGCCCAGGAAAGCTCCTTTAGCTGAGGTGTGAGTTGAAAACCCCCTGAAGGAAGTCTCGCCATTACCATATTCAAACCACGACCCTGAATCTCTCCACTCTTTAGGGGCTCGCGAAACGTTGCGCGCTTTACCTGAAGATCCGTCAATCGCACCCTGATCATGGGATTTGAGGCGCTCGACGGAGTGGTTAACTGATCAATAAATTTATATAGGCCACTATCTGGGCCCACACCGTCGGCTATACCATCCAGTAAATCAAGCGAAAGCAGCAGCTCTTTATTCCAGATATTTTCAAGAGAAATAGAGGCACGGACTTCCCGAAAACTTAAGACATCCCTGCCATCCATAACTAGGCGAGGTTCTAGAAAAGCCCCCTCGCCCCGAAGTAGAGACATCCTACTACCTGAAACCTTAATTATACAGGTCGGGCATTTTGTGCGCGCTTCCTCGTTAAGCTCATCGATGACAAGATTCTGAACGTACCATTTAACGCCATGGGAGATCCCAAATAGTACTATCGCGATTAGAACTACCGCCCATAACAGAAATGTCAGCCGCGAATTTCTCCTCATCGCGGAACATCGGTATCATTTGTTGCTACTGAGGAGCGGATAGGCTCAATGAAACCAGGAATTCCTTCATCTAGAATAATAAACCTTATAATGTACACTATGACCGGAATTCCGAGAAGCAGTCCCCATACGCCAAAAAAATGCTCTGATATTGCAAGAATCGTCAGCACCAATACGGGGTGAAGATGAAGCATGTCCCCCAGAATTTTCGGATTTAGCAGACTTGTTTCAATGAAGTGTATAAGAAGAATAGCCCCAATGGAACTAAAGGCAAGCAGTAGCCCGCCCCCTTCTTGGACGAGAGCCATTACCGCTATGGGGAAACTTGAAAGGACAACGCCGAGAACTGGAATGAAACTACAGATAAACACAACTCCACATAGGAATGCCGCATTTTCGATTCCCAAGAATCGAATTGAGATCAATGTTAGAAACGTATTAACTACAGCTATCATTCCCTGGGCCTGAAAAGCACGGCCAATTAACCTTCCAAAGCTAACAAGAAACGGCGCAAATTCATCATATATCCAATGAGCCCTGCTCTCTTTAATCCTTTCAAGACCCCGAGTAATTCGTGGAAAATCAACGGAAATCAGAAAACTCAAAATCAGGACAAGGCCCATCTGAACAGGAAACCCAAGTAATCCTGGGAGAAGCTCACCAATAAATTTTCCGGTATGAGCCATAAACGCGACCACCTGCTCCTCGAATGCAGCCTGCAACCTTGCTGCCAGCTCTCCCTTCTTCCACTGGCGTATCAACCGAAGCCGCTCAGAATTCTCAAACTGCGCCACAGCTCGCTCTGAAACAGTGCCAGTGACATCAGCATCAAACGATTCGATTGAGACAAGCGCCAAACTGAAGGCCTCCCTGGAGACCTTACGCGCACTACGCAACCTTATAAATGCCTCAAGATCAAACGGTGCGCTCAAAGGATTCTCTTCGTGGTACTGCGCATAGAACTCCCCTAACCTGCGCTCATATTCTTGTGGATTATTTTCTTTTAGTTTATTTGCATCTTCCTGAACGGCCTCATTCCGCCACTCTCTAACCAGCTGACTTCGCAGTTGGCTGTTCTCAAGTACAACATTCGTTACATAATGCAGTGCGCCGTCTCTTCGCTCGGCATCAGACAGATCATTAAATTTCGTCAAGCCGGGTATTTTAAATTCATCGCCGCGATAAAGAAATGCCCAGGAATCAAAATATCGATTGCTATCCGTCTCCAATATAGTTTGTGCTTTGTTTTCGAAGACCCATTCCCGAAACTGAATTTCTTCCTTTGCGCTGAGTGTAAATACAAGGATATCACTTAAAACCTGATCCGTTTTAAGTGAGGCGTCGAACGCTTCGATAACATCACTCATGAGCTTGGCGAAATCCGTCGCAGCTCTTGACGGATCTTGAAACTGGGCAAGCGCCTCCTGATAGAAGGCTGACCCTCGATCTCCATACTGCTGCCGAAAAAGATATTCGCCTACCGTTCGCCCCAGAATGTGGTCTACTATTCTGGATGGACTAGTCTCAGTGGAGGACAATTTTCGCACCAAATGCTGCCCCTGTTTCACCAATTGCGGACCGACAAACGATCCAATTCCATAAAGTGAGGTAAGAAACAGAAGGAAGCATGCGATAACGGTCAATATCTCCCAGACTCGCGGAATGCTTCTAAACCCAAAACAACGGCTCAGCACAAATACAACAAGCGACCTCATTGAATAGGTCAAAAGAAAGGTAAGGAATATTACCATAAAGAAATCCCGAACCGCATAGAGCATAAGCAACCCCACGCCCCACAATAAGGGAACTCTTAATTCATGAATCCAAGGAAAAACGTGAGAACGAGAGTTTTTATTCATAATTTGGGTACTTTTACCAGATTAGAAAAAATGTAATTGGCTGAAATTGTTTTAGCAGATGCTGTTAACGTGTTGCCCTATCCGGGCCGCGTGTCGTTGCCCGTACGGCTATCTGAAGTCGAAATATTCGGTGCCTTAGCCACTCTGGTAGTGCGGGCTGGTGAATAATCCGGGTTAGCACTGCCGAATCCAGTTACCGATACCACGCAGCACCATTGAGTGGATTTCCTGTGTACGGTTTGTTTCTTCACTCTCGACAAGAATGTTGAGATCGCTTACCTCCGTAGCTGCCCCCCCCTTTGCTCCGCCAAGAAATATTGCCTCTACTCCACGTTCTTTGGCAGCCCTTAGGGCCCTAACGATATTAGGCGATCGTCCCGATGTAGAGATGCCAAGAAAAACATCATATCCCACCTCCATGCTTTCAACGGCCCGACTAAATATCGTTTCATACCCAAAATCGTTCGCAGCACACGTAATGTAGCCACTCTCGGCAAGAAAAAGCACCGGCACATCAGAACCAATATCGAACGTATCACAGGCTGAGCCTCCATTCCCTGCAAGAAACAAGAATCCGCCTCCCTTACAGACCTGGGCTTTGAGCATCCTCTCCACGGCCACCGCCACGTTACTCACATTGAAGCTCTCAATTGTTGCCTTCACCGCTTTAACAGCCGACTCTATGCTAGCCTCTAAATGAAAGTTCTTACCGCCAGGCTCAAAAGCCTCGCAAAAAGCGTGAAGAACAAAGGAAAGTAATCCATAGTGAGGTACTGCAAGGTCCAGATCTGCTCTTTTAACTTCTGCAGCACTCGACCCACCCCCATCACCAACAACCCAGACCGTCGAACTTCGGGGAGCAGACGCGGCCGACCTCCCGAAATGAACCAAAAAGTCGCGCTCCCGAACCCCTCCACTCCACGACGAGGCCGGACCTTTGAGAAGGAGTAAGGATGGCACTGGGTCTCTCTTGGCCTTATACTGGCCAAGCAGTTCTTCCCAGAAGTGACGGGCCTTGTACTCATATTTGGCATCGTAGGAAACTATAACTCGGCCACCTCTCTGGGTAGTGTCCTTTAGCTCCCGAAACGTTGAGAGAATCCCTTTCTTGAGTTCCTCCATTGAGTGAAGCTGTTCCAAGCTATGCAAGTACCCGTTAAGCTCCTCAAAGACACACGATGCCAGATCCTTATGCACGATCATTTCCCCCAATACTGACCAAGGTTTTTTTTTCAGAGATGAGTTTACCTGAATTAGGGCAGAGGCAGTAGTGGCGAAGTCCCGCCTTATTAGGATTATCCTGGAAAATGCGGATTTAATTCAAACAGAGAAGCACTATAATTGCGAAGCGGGCATGAAATAAAATAATACCAGGCGCATTGTTGTGAAAGGACTCTAAAGACTGAACGTACCTAAAAAGCGCTATAATTTCAACTAGTTAATAAACGTACCAGCAGTGCAAAACGGGTCTACCCTGGCAAGATGAAAGCACGAGAGGTTTGGATGCCCTACTAAAGCACTGTCCTGGGCAGGCTAAAAAGCGATCCGAAGGCCTCTTGGCAACACCCAAGTATGAGAGAGCATTCGTACTTTGGAAATCAAATCGCAAAAGTGAGAAGCCGGTATATTCTCTGCAGGGGTAAGCCGCTGCGATATATAAGCAAATGCCCATTCCAAAGTAGGCGCTGCGGAAATTTGGAATCGGAGTGGCTATGGATTCAGCCAGGATCAAGTTTAAGGGCTCGAGCGAAGTGTCTCCACCGACCGGCGTTCTACCAATATCTCAGTATCCACCAGGGCCTCATCGTCGTCCAGGCCATCGTCACCCAACCTATCGAGAAAGAACCCGGCCGGAATCGGCCCCACCAGTTCTTCGACCGAATCACGACGAATTCTCCAGTCTGAGCCCACTTTGAATCCCTTTATTCCACCCGAGCGAATCAATATATAGACCTTGGGGCGATGGATTCGTAATATCTCAGACACTTCCTTAACTGTAAGTAATACGGGCAATTCCTTTTGAACTGACATTGTAAATAGCTCTCCATGCAATATTTCCTTTCACATCCATGCGAAAGACTTAAACCTTACATCTTACCCTATCGGCCCATTTCAAAATCTCCTTAAACCAATTTGCCGAGGAGCTCTATGCTCAGGTCCTTCTACTTTTCCTCCTCGTTGAGGAGCAACCCGGCATCAACTGCCATAACCACTGCATCTTTAATCACTTTGCGCTTCGCAGCAGGTATCTGTGATTCCTGAAAAAAGCTTTCAGCTTCATCGCTAATCAACTTCATTATCTGTGCATGCTCGGCTCTTGTAACTACTCGACCAACCGAATCAATTCTGCTCGCACCCAGGATCGCCTTGACAGCGTCAACTTTTCCGACCTCTTTTACCGCCCCAACCCCAGCAACTGCTTCAGTTTCCTGGACCGCTTTAGTCCGAGATGTCGAGCCTACCTTCCCAATTCGCGAATCTTTATCATTACTCATTGAAGTACCTTACAAAAAGAATCCCATCCAACGGGCTTTGTGTCGAAATTTCTCATAGATACAAAGAGTTGTCTATTTACCCCCTTCCCTCATCTTCAGCAAACCTTGCAAAAGGAGACGGCCTTACCTCTGAAGTAAACGTAATAGCAAGATCCCGCAAACCAGGCCGAATTCTGGGAACCGAGATCCTCTTCTTCTCTGCAGTCATAGTCTTTTGCAGAAATGATAGCAGAGTTTGATGTTCCCTGATAATGTTTAACGGCTCAGTATTCCATTCTCCGGCTATCTGCCGTAATGATTTTCCCTCCCAGTATACATCATAAAGAATGTGCTGGTGAATGAGATCCATTTCTAAAATTATCGTAATAGTCTTTTTGTAATCAATAGCATCTTCCTGTGACACTTGATTGGTATCCGGCAGCATTGCCAGTAACGCCGCCGAGGCAAGTACTTGGCGAATACCGTAACTACCACCGGAGTCCGAGCCCCCCTCCTGGCCTTCAGGAAATCGCCCCTCTCGCAGTTCAGGGTAGGTTGAAAGTAGGTTTACAGAGATCTCCCTTGATCTGTCCTCCTCAGGAGAGAGATTCTTTTTAGTTCGTTTCCATCCTCGCGAACGGCGAGCAACCTCGGTACTCGCCTCATGGATCCGACGACGAGCATACCCTTTAAACGGCACACCCCGGGACGGATCAAATCGACGAGAACAGTATACAAGGGCTTCCATCGCACCCCCATCCAGACCATCAAGTCGCCAATCTAGATTCCAGGCGCGAGCAACCGACCGGGCTATACTTTCAGCCCACCCCATATGTTCAGCAACAAGTGCATTCGCCTCTTGAATTGAGAGGGCCTGCGAACTTTCTTCCATAACTAACTAATTAATTTAATTATTTAATCGTAAGCAACGCGTGGCTAGAGCCCGGATTATTTCTCTTCAATAGAAACATCGGCCTACCGGGCCGTGTACATAACCCGGATTTTTGAAGGAATATGCCTCCAAAGAAATAGTGTGCTTAATTTATTACCGAAAATAAGATCTTTAAAGATAATCAGAACTGCCTTTCGGCAAAATGAACATTAAGCTGACACAAAGCTATCCCATACAAAGCACGCTTCTACTAAAACACTGCTTCCGGCAAAATCGTTAACAAATGGCTGCCGTGCCCCCAATTAAGCAAAAAAAATCCTTTTGAGTTTTAAGTATGTATGTTAAAAAATCTGCGCCTGAGCACCTTTGTTTTTACGTCGAAGTCAGGTCCCCAAATAATCACTGTTGTTTTTTACAAAAAACTCTAGGAAATTACATGAAAAAATATTTAAAAGTCGGAAAACCTCACCTCAAGCAGATTACGATTCTAGCTACTTCCCTACTAACGTTATCAGCTTGTGGGGGAAGCAGCGGTAATGAAGCGCTGCTCAGAGTTATTCACGGCTCGCCGGACGCTCCAAATGTTGACGTGTTGGTTGATGATGATGTCGTTCTCACCGATGTAGCTTACAAAGAGGGCTCTGGATATATTGACGTTGAACAAGGCAAAAGACGAATTAGAGTAAATGTTGCTGGAACTGATACTACAGTGATTGATGCAACTGTAGATTTGGCGGAGGATGTAGCGTACTCCGTAATCGCCTCAAATAAGGTCTCTGATATCTCTGCATTAGTGCTGACAGATGATATCTCTGCAACGAACAATGCCACTTCGGGGATTAGAGTGGTTCACAATGCCCCTTCCGCTCCAGCTGTGGATGTATACGTAACCACCGCAGATGCGGATCTCGCAACCAGCACTCCGGTACTGAGTAACGTTGTTTTTGGTCAATCGTCTGCCTACCTTGACGTCCCCAAAGGAACGTACAGGTTTAGAGTCACTGTATCAGGGACCAAAACTGTTGCCATTGATGCTACTACTACTGTTGAAGGGGATAATAACTACTCAGTTATTGCACTTGATAACACAGGCGGCGGATCTCCATTTCAAGCCTTGGTGCAAGTAGATAAGGAGTAATGCCCCGGGCTTCTTGGGTTAGCTTTTAGGGTCATAATGACCTGCACGTATATTAAAAATAGGAATGATGCTCTTGGAAAAATCGGCAATCTCTAGTTAAAAGTGATATCGCAAATAACGTTAACCAGAGAAATTACCTCATGATTTCCAAGAGCATCAACAAAGCAGGAACTTGTTAAGGTGATACGGCGCTGCGCTACCTATTCTGCGCTACCTATTCTGAAGGAGACCGTACCGCGAAACATTTCCGATAATACCAACAAATGGCAGGAGTACTTACACCGGAGTGAGGTATCCGCCAGTGATCTGCAGGAGCAGATCTTATTTAATTTTAAAAATACACAAATTTTGGACCAAAAATCCCGATAATAGACGCTAAGTCCGATGGGCAAAGTGTACTATCCCCCTTTAAGTGTAGGAGTAGTACAGCTTCCTTGAGAATAACGAGAATGCAGCCAATAAAACATGTTTAAATTCGAATACTTAAATATGTCGATCTAATCCGGGCTAACACAGAGAAACCTTTGCAGTTGGAAAGGTGACCAGTCTACCTGGGAAGGGACGATAGAGTTCAAAAAACTGATCCACGCTGAAAGCTTCGCGGCACCTCATCCGATGCGGGGCTTGCAGGCTCGCTAATCGCTCAAACCAGAACGGTAGTTGAAAATACGAAAAAACAAGAACTCTGAATTTTACTTATAATATCAGAAGCTTATATAGATGCGCTCGCCAGTTACACCACCTTACTCGTAACACTGCCCCGTCCCAGCTATTAATAATAGAAGTACTACGTCATAACCTGACGATCTTCTTCATGAGGGAACCACTTCGTCGCTAAACTTACGTAATGTTACGGCCAGCGGTGTTCGATAGGTACAAAGAGGTGGTAAAATTTTGGTAACGGATTAGAATAACCGTGAGATGACATGAACAACGACCAAATCGCATTTTCAGCGCGGGAGTCGGTGACGCCCATAAAGGGGGGCGCATCAAGTCGATCTGATATACATAGCCAATCGGGAGCGAACAAGGAGATGTCCAAACAGAAAACTCCACTGTCTGAGCAAGAAATTGCTGAGCTCATTTTAAAGTACCGGGTGAAAGCTCGAAAGCTTGCGCGTTGTATTTTGAGGCAATGGCATTCCAGACTGGACCTCGAGGATGTCGATAGCGTCGTCGATCTTTCACTTGTAGAATCCGCACGCAGGTTTGATCCTTCATACGGTGCCTCATTCATGACCTTTCTTTACTTTCATCTTCGAGGAAACCTGATCCGGGCGGTGTCGGAAGCCGTGACAGGAAACGGGGTTATTGATGCTGAAGATGAAGACTCTCACCGAACTGTATCCAGCACTCCTGGCACCCCAACCCCTCGCACTAAGGCCAAAGTTGCCCGCGCAAGTGACGTTAACGAGGTCTACTATAACAGTGCTGAAAGTACCACTCCCGATGACGTCCTGCAGCAGTCAGAACTTGCGCGAATCACGAGAGAGGCGTGCGAAAAGCTTGATCCATTAGAACGAGAAATTATCGTGCGGATTTTTCTGGACGAACAACAACTGGTTAACGTTGCTGAAAGTCTAGGGTTCAGCCGCTGCCACATTTCGCGATTGAAGAAACGAGCGCTGGAGGCACTAGCCTTGCACCTCTCCTCCGTAAAAGAGTGATTGGGCGCAATGGGGGCTTTCCTTGGCTCTGTAACCACCGAACCGTTCTGCGTACTGGGGGCTTACATCGCCTTATTTACAGGCCCAGCAATTTTTGACTCCTATCCACGAGTCGTTATAGCGTTTGACGAATTGAAACGGTGCCCGAATTTTACGCTCGGGGAAGTTCAGTAAATTTAGACAAACGCGTGACCCTATGATAACCCCGATTCGAATTCAGCTTCTCCTGGCACTGCTACTGTTTCCAATCGTGCTGATCTACTCTGCGTCTTTCTCTCCTATCGGGAGCTCGTCAGAGGCCCGGGAGGTTCATATTGCGCGGATAATATACGAGACCGGTGACTGGATACTACCGAAACGAAACGGAATCCTTCCGTCAAAGCCCCCACTCTATCATTGGCTCGTAGCCGGATCGGGGCACCTCGTGGGACAGGTCGATGAAGCTGTAGCACGTGCAGTATCAGTTGTCTTTGCCACCATCATGCTTATTACCTTGATGCGGTTTTGTGGATCACTATACAAGTCATCTCCCACTTCAGCCGCTCTGGCCCAAGGCATCGCGGGCATGATTACTTCTTCTTCCTACCTTTTTCTGAGCCTTGCCACCAACTGCCGCGTTGATATGGTCTTCGCTACTTGCACCTCCATGGCTATCCTTGTTGCGTACCGAAATATCCTCGTAGACCGCTATCAACTTCGCGCATGGATTCTTTTTTGGGTGTGGTCTGGCCTGGCCGTCCTAGCGAAGGGACCGCTGGGACTTGCGCTCCCACTTATGACTGCCACGCTTTTTATAGTCTCATCTAACCGGTCCTTGACACCATCGCGCTTCAAAAGCCAGATTTTCTGGAACGGATTAATGGGCCTCTGTGTTGCTGGCATGATCTCACTACCGTGGTATATTCTGGCAACCTTATACGGAGGAGAGGGATTCATTGCCAAACAGCTACTCTTTGAAAATATAAAACGGCTCTCTGGCGGATCCCACATGAACACCGAAAGCTGGTATTACTATGGACCGTCCTTTATAAGATCGCTCTTTCCATGGTCACTTTTATATATCTATGCCTTACTTTTTCCAGGCGACGCACTACGAATTTACGGGACTAAGAACCTTACAACGTCCGGCCCTTCGAAGGCTCAACACCTTGGGCATCTCTGGATCCTCGGCGTCATAACGCTCCTGACACTAGCGTCCGGCAAACGAGCATCATATCTACTACCACTACTTCCCGCTGTCGTGATAACATGTACAGTGTTTCTAACGGAGAGTATTCGCAGACGATCGCCCCTTCAATGTTCAACCGTTCGAAAATTCAGGCAATTAACTGGAAATACTATTATAACGTTCATCGGTCTCCTAGCGGGAGGGATTGTATTTTATATTACAGATGCGTACTACCTTGTCTCCATAAAACATTACCTGATAAAAAATGAGCTATCATACTTTACAACTATCTACTCCGGTGTTTTTGGACTAGGCAGCCTCTTGCTCCTCACCGGCCGAATGACTTCATTCCGCCGTGCATATTGGACCGTTTTACTACTCTACACTGGGACCTGGCTTGGCCTAGTCGCGATTTTAAACCTCGGAATTTCGGTAAAAAACAACCTCAAAGGCTTCATTGATGAGGCACAAGCGATCAATTCAGTGGTGCCTCCGGGCGCAAAGCTCTACATCGTCCGGCAGTACCGCGAAGAGTACTTTGATCCCCTCATGTTTTACCTGCACCGCGCTGTCGCACCCATTTATCCGAAGAAACTTCATACGGTCAATAACACCGAGAACAGCATGTTTTTTGTGCTAGGTCACGATGACGAACTGCATCGCCAACTGAGTGATACCAAACTCTATACAATGGTCATGACCCTGAATCCACCAATTGATGCCGCAAAGAGTAGTACCGAGCACAAACTCTCGCTGTGGCAACATTTAGCTATTCCCGTTGGAGAAACCCGATTTGACCAACCTTACGAATAGGGCATAGACTAACGCACTGATTATTCGTGTGCCTGCGTCACAGGCGGCACATCGCCACTGAATTTTTGCCGAACATCTGAGATATTCAGATGAGATATAAAGATCCCACGACCAAGAGCCTACCAAAAATGAGACTAAGCATACTTTCGTTCCTAAGTGTTTCATTAATTATAACTGCTATAGTAACTCCGCTAGTTTGCGAGGTAATTATCTACTCGTTTGGATCTCTTCCATTCCCCTTTTCCAGGATATTTGACAGAGTCATCCTCGTAATTGCTCTGGTTCTGATTGCAATAAACGCCCCTGCCCTTCAAAAGGGAAAAATATCAGAAAAGCTGGGCCTTGCATCCGGAAAATTCTCCGAAAGCGCGAAAGGGTTTGTCATATCTGCGGTCTCCGGGCTGCTACTAATTGCCTTATATATCTTTTTTGGACAACTCTCCCTGAAATCCATTGACTCGGCATATTTGACTCGAAAATTACTTGAAGTTGTTCCCGTAGCGTTCCTGATTGCAGGCATTGAGGAATTCTTTTTCCGTTCGTTTATTTTCAAAAAATTTTCATCCACACTACCGATATTTGCCGCAATGGTACTCACCAGTGCCCTATATGCCATTGTGCATTTTCTTGCTCCAGTTAAAACGTTCACATACAGATCGGGAGAACTCTTTAGTGGCTTCCAGTATGTTGCCGTTGTACTCCGAACGTTCGCCAATATTGACTACCTTCCGGCCTTTATCGGGTTATTTGTCGTTGGTATGGTACTCGCTGATTTTGTGAGGCGTCGGAAGAACTCTCTTGCCTATGCCATTGGCACACACGCAGGATGGATAGTTGCGATAAAAGTAGCAACGTTCGTCTCAGTTGCATCCGCTGCTCATGTTAATGACGGCGAAATCCTCCGAAGATACTACCTCGTATCGCAACCTTCAGGATGGGCGGGAATCCTAGTCGTGTGGTATCTCGGTTCATTCTTAACCCGGTCTAAATCTAGAGTCTAATGAATAAAATACTCTTTGCCTCAACCAATAAGAATAAAGTTGCTGACCTTGCGCCTATATTTAAATCGTTCAATATTGAAATTATCGCGGCACCTGCTGGAGGGCCCGAGGTTGAAGAATACGCCAATACCTATCATGGAAATGCGCTTTTAAAAGCGAAGGCCTACTCCGCCTGGCTGAATGCTCCCTGTCTAGCGGATGACTCCGGAATAGAATTTAGTGCCCTAAATAATGAGCCAGGTGTGCTCTCAGCCCGCTTCCTACCACACACAAAGAATTGTGAAGAAAGAAATTGGGAACTACTCAAGATGCTTGAAGGAGCCGAAGACCGGACATGCAAGATGGTGTCAGTACTTTGCCTTTGCGTTGATTCTGACGTCTATGTGCTCAGTGAAGGACAAATCCAGGGCCATCTCCCTTTTGCACCACGTGGAGAGAAAGGCTGGGGATACGAACCAATTTTTCAGGTGCATGATAGTTCGTTTACAATGGCCGAAATACGAGACCATGCCGGGCCAAACGCGATTCTCGATACTCACCGGACGCGCGCAGCGCGTACGCTTTTGAGATTGATTGGTAGAATGCCGAGAGAACTCTGAAACTATACCCATCCCAGTTCAAACTGTCACAAGGAGTTCGAAATTTGACGGCTATGTTGTTTGCCTTCTGGTTTTTTTACCTCCGGCATAAATTATACTCATCCTAAATCATTATTTTTATCATATTTTGATTTGGGATGAGTATATAACAGTGCTAAACAGGCTAACAAAGAGTGCCCATTATCAATTAAATGTTAATGCTATTGTAATTGCTGTCATGAAGTAAACAGGACTATTCTGTTTACCGGATTTCGGCAACATTCTTTTTGAGGCAAATCGCGTAAATTCCTCCGGTTTACTCGATCAACTATTCTTGCTATACTTTGGCCAGGGCGCTTGACTTTCCTATCCATGATCGGCCCAAGGCGATCTTTTCACGATCAAATCTATGGATCAAGGTGTGCTCATGACCTTACCGAGCCCCCTTGGCTTATTCACGGAAGTCGTGCCTCAACCACTCTGAGGTACGGACTCGTAAATAATCCGGGCTAGTGCGCAATCTTCTAACAAAGATGGCACCTTCGGCAGAGTTGCTCTGGAGGTCATACCCAAAGCCAAGACATTCGACCACTCTATTCATCTGAGTCTCTGCAAAACCATGCACCACTATCAATTTTGCATGCTGCAAAAGGTGATTGTAGTGATTAATAAAACCTTGGCAATCACTCGAAAGAAGCGATACCGATTTTAAACTATATCCTTCTGGCTCATACCCAGAGTACCCATTTATGATTGGATGACTGTGAAATAGAGCTCTACGCATTGCAACTAGATTTGTTGCCTGAGAATCTCCGGGGGAAATCTCCCAAACAGCCCCTTCAAGAGCGTGGGAGCTAAGAATCGAAGAAATTTCATCTGGCTGAAGCGACACCTGCCAACGACGATATTCTGGAACTACTCGCTCGAAAACTTGTACAAATATAATCAGGGCTACGAGCGCCCACTTGCCTATGGCAGAAGATCTACTCCTCGCAAGGAATTGTAAAAATATTACCGATAACACTACCTCCCCCAGTACTACGAGGATCCCAAAACGACCAACCGCTCTCATTTCGGCAAACCCCGGTATCCAGCTTCGCATGTGTTGGTAGAAACTCTCTGCAAATAAAGGCCCTGAAGAGAAGAAACACCCCACAAGTATCAAGAGACAGCCCACAAAGACCGCAAGAGCTCCTCCATCGATTACCTCCTTCCTACGTCGTATTATGGGACAAATACCTATGATCAGCCCGGCTATTGCAAAGAATAATGTTGAAATTCCTGAGAACGCATTGCGCTCAAAGTTTTCAGAAACGGGCAATATGCCTGTCCACCAGGGATGTACCAAATTGGAAGTAAAATAATCTTTTAATCGTGCTGCAAAGTGCTGCTGCAACCAGAAGGGCCGCTCGTCTGAAGCGCCGATGCTCGATCCCCCCCCCCCCCCCATGTAGTGGGCTCCAATCGGAACGCAAAGGAAAAGAGCTACTCCGAAACTACCAAGAACACTCGCTGCTTTTAGGAAGCTTCGTTCCCCGATAAACAACACACCCACGATTGCCATCAAGGCGAAGGATGCAATGTATAAATAATAAAGATTGGAGTATCCGAGAAATAGAATCCCCGTGATAACCAGGAGATTCCCATAGATCTTTCCATGCCAAGTGCTAACTGCTCCTGCCAATACTAGTGGAATCGCAAAGGCCATAGTGTTTTGAAAGTGGGCGCTCTGACTGAGAATCGAGGGAGAGAAGGCCCATAACCAGCCACCACTGATCGCCACATTTCGGCTAAACCCCAAGGCTCGGAGCAAGAGCCAGCATGAAAGCCACCCTAGGAGTAAGAGAACGACAAAAACTATATTGACACTGAGAAACAGTGGAAGAGTCAACCAGTGGTGAAAAACGAACACCAGAAATCCTGGTAAAAGCAAGGGGTCTGAAAGTGCCAGAACCTGACGTTTTGGAACGAACATTGGGATGTCCCAAAACGCCTCATGCCACGGAGTTAAACCAACTGAAAATTGCTTGGCCAATGCTCCGAGAGTAAAGACACAAAAGACAGGATCATCTCCCCATCCAGGGATAGTTTTGGTGGAAATGAATGGACTGAGCAAATATACGGTCGTTGCGATGAGCACAACAAGAAGGAACAGCGCTCCTGAATAATCTTCTCTGTTCGGTTGAACTTGTTTGGCGTTAGCTTCCATCTTAGCACATACCTCGTCAATTGGTTGAGTATCCTGCGTTCTCTGCGGGCGGCGTTCACTACTTGTCCGTTAGCCAAGGCGTGAGCATCTAAAAAAGGTGAGGGGGCGGCTGGGAAACATCTCTGCTTGGAGATGGGCACAGCGATAAAAATATGGCCAGAGGATTAACTTCCTTCTTATTCAGCAGAGACTTTAAGCTTTTGCCCGACTTAACCAATTGATACCGGATGAAATTTTTCTCGCGAAAAGCCGAATGCCTTTTAATAGAACGATGTTTATTGTTTGTATTTCCATAGGGTATTTATAATCAAAGCCAATTCTGATGGACTAAGAATTAATATGGTCATAAATAAAAAGCTACTAGTGATACTTATTATACAGGGTTTTACTTTTCTCTATTTTATACAAGGAGGAGGATGGAACCAAAATGCCATTATAGGGGAGATCCGATCACTCGCGGAAAAAGGACATTGCTGGATTGATGACAAATATGCGAAAATAACAGGCGATATTAGTCACCATGAAGGCAGAATTTACTCCAATAAAATACCAAGCGTTCTTTTTACTTCGGCACCAACCTACTTTATTTTTTACTCTGCTGCGAAGCTGCTTTCAATAAACACTACATCCATTGAATACCAGTTTGTCGCGACGCATTTTATCACCTTTGTTAGCTCTGGAATATGGTGTCTATTTTTGAGCGTATTAATGTACATTCTGATGGGTGAATTATACACAAAGATACCCGAAAATCATAAATTATTCTTTGCGCTCATCACGCCTCTGTCCACTCTACTTTTCCCATATTCTACCATGGCATTTGCTCACTGCTTTGAGGCATTTTGGGTATTGGTATTTATTTTTTCATTCGTAAAATACGATAAGGTACTTAAAAAGAGATACATTACATTGATGTCTCTGGGATTTGTATGTAGCTCAATGGCAAATAATCCTCTCGTTGCTACCATTATTTTTATTGTTGTCTATTTTATGATTAAGATGAGATTCCGACATTTACTTCTTTTCTGTACGATGTGTTTTATTTTTTTTGTTCCGTTGCTGATATATAATTTTATCAATTTTGATTCTTTGCTGTTAACGAACAGGAATCTTTTAGATCAAAGATTTACGGACAACCGTCTTATAGCAGGGGTGTTTTCTCGCCCGTACTTTGAGAGAATACCCGTGATTCTCTTCGGTTTCGGCAATAAAACTTTTATTCCATTACAGACCCATTTGCTGCTTTTTATTCCAGGATTATACCTTATTTTAAAGCATAAGATGGTTGACCATATTTACCTCGCAAAAATTTTCAATCTAATAGTCATAAACTTTTTCTTCCTGTCGGTATTCAATGGATATGGTGGAGGTGTATGTGTTGGACCGCGATACTTATGTGGTATCCTAGCGCCACTTATGCTGCTTACTTACCCCGTATATACAGAAATCCGATTCTTATTTTTTCTACCTTGCTTTGTTTCAGCTTGTTTTATGTTTTTAATAACTGCATATAATCCCCAATCAAACAACATTCGGATTTCCGACTTTCTTTTTGAAGGCAATTTGGCTGTAAATAGTGTCCCACTATTTCCGACTAATGATGCAGTTGATTTTTCATTTAATTTGGGGCAGCTGATGGGGCTAACGGGTTTGTGGAGCCTCTTGCCGTTACTTGCTTTTCATGTAGTTTTGCTGAGTGTCCTATACCATCTCATTAAAAAGGGCCCATCTCTACAAGCATGAATTTCGGTTTATGGTTAAATTAAATAGTTGCAAGGTAGCTCTCATAAAGGTAAGGCCCCGGCTCTGCCGGAGGATATCGTTACTCTATAATTCTTTCTTGCTACTCGCATCCTACAATGGTGTTAACAGTTTTTATGCTGCTATGCACCCGAAATTACTAAATTCTTCATAGGTTCTAGCTACTTTTTTATCAGTTCTGTCGATTTCTAAAGTATCAAAAATTAAATTCATGAGTTGTTGATTAGCTTTTCTACGTTTCCGTGACTCGATTGAAATTACTGTTTTTTCTGCGGTATCAGCTGCCCTTCGAACTTCGAGTTTTAATAAGTTGAAGGTAGTAATGCTTTGCGCGAATTCAACTCTGAATCCGAACACCTGGCTTTACGGAACAACGGGCAAAGATGATAATCCCTGGTGTTGAAACAAAAGATTAAAGCTAGGATAGCCATGAATCACCTTACCCCAGAAGAAAGATACCAGATCTACACATTGAAATCACTTGGTTAAGGCATAAACGCGATATCGCGAACCCTCGGTCGCGCCAAATCGACAATCAGCGAGGAAATCAAACGTAATGCCGGGGGGCGAGGGTATAGACCTCGCCAGGCGCACGCATCATCCCAAGCCAGGCGGAGCCTGGCTTGTTCCGGGCCAACCAAGCTTAGGGGAGATGTGCTTACCTACATTGAAACTAAGATTAAGGCTCAGTGGAGCCCCGAACAGGTATCGGGGCGCTTGATGTTAGAAAAAGGTATAGCGATTAGTCATGAGGCGATTTATCAGTACGTAGGCAGAGATCGCCAGAATGGTGGGCAGCTCTATATGGGGCTAAGGCAGTTGCAGCGAGTTTATAAAAAGCGTTATGGTAAGAAGAGTAGTAGAGGAAAGTTGAAGAATCGTAGGGACATAGACGAGCGACCCTCTGCGGTCGAGAAAAGAAAGGAAATCGGTCATTGGGAAATAGATACCGTAAAACGGTACGATGTTCCTGGCCACTTTGTAACATTAGTCGAGCGCAAGACTCGACCGACCCTTATTGCTGAAGTCCCATCACTACATGCTGATATTGTCTCTACTGCAACAATATCACTATTAACTAACATACGGTCTCACGTCAAATCAATTACTTCCGATAATGGGAAAGAGTTTGCAAACCACGAAGAGATTGCCGCAAAGAGTAAGGCAGACTTTTATTTTGCTAAACCGTATCACTCATGGAAACGAGGAACAAACGAAAACACAAACGGACTGATACGACAATATTCTCCAAAACGACAAACCAAATTCGACGTTCGGCGACACTCCGCTCTAGAAATAGAGCAAAAATTGAATTCACGTCCAAGGAAGACTTTAAATTACCTGACTCCAAATGAACTCTTTCTTGAAGAAACCGGATACTCTATGATATACGAATAATACTTTTTTATTTCCGCCAGGTGTTCGAATTCAGAGTTGAATTCGCGGTTCCAATTGAATTAGGTGACATTTAACTTTATACCTGTATCAACGTAGCTGAACCACTGGATATTTAAAGGCAAGGACCATAAAGCCTAATAATCATAAGAAGTGCTATCAGCAAAATAGAGACAACTTTAGTAAGTAAGATAGCCTTAATTTCACTATTTAAAATCATAATTATAAACTCGTGAGGAATATGGCCAATAATATTTTACGAAGGATACAGTTCATACCTGTCTCAAGTATGCTTTTGTTGGCTTACTTTGGAGCAGATTTATTTGTATTGC
>JBIIDM010000056.1:0-18740 GCA_044238365.1 Bdellovibrionota bacterium
GCCGGGAGCAGGTTATATTGATACCACTTTACGGCCCGCGTGTAGACTGAATCAACGCTGTCGTTGAAGCCTTGGAAGAAGTGCCACGAGCTAAGTCCTGGATACTTTTCAATTGTTGAGACCAGGTTAGCATTTGCTGGGTTTTGATAAAAATAGGCGATTCTCTCTTCGACATCTTCTGGCGTGATTAGTTCAATCACCGAACTCCGCTTTTCCCAGAGGAGCAGACTTTCGATCCCAAAGAGAGCCTTCCAGGTTTCGGTAACCTTCTTCATAACCTCTGAGTAGTACTGAGAAAAATCGTGTGGGTTGCCTGCAACTAACAGAATATGAACATGATTTGCCATCCACACGAAGTGACAAATTTGCACCTTATTGTCCCTGTTTGCGCGGGCCATGATCCCAAGCAGGAGGATATTGATTATCTCTGCACACGTGAAGGGCAAACCCTCCTTTGTTCGCATGCAAATTTCATATACGTGGTTTTCCTCATAACGTCGTGGGGAGTATGCCATCGGGGATCTCACAAATCAGAAAGTAGTTTTAATAGGAATTCGTACTGCTGTCTTAATTGTTACCGAATAGGAGCATATGTTACGCACTTTTTTATAAAAAATGAGCATGAGCACCCACATAACGCTGCCTTGGTGTCGTGTATAAGGTATTTTAATTATTCTTTAGGTTGGGATGGAGGAGTTTTTGAGGAGTGAGGAGTTTTTGAGGAGTTTTTGGGTTTTTGGAGGAGCGCGGAGCGCCCATACGGTTTACGTTCACTGTATCTTTGACGCAGCGTAGACACCAATAAATGTTATTGGCGAGAGTAATACTGTAGCTGAAAAAAGAAAGCCTCCGAAACCAAGTAAAAAAAACAAAGCGGGGTGTTCCACCAAGAAGGGGGATAACTCGCCTGTTTGTCGCAACTTGAGCAACGTATTTGTCATATTCGGGTCGCTATACAGTTTAAACCCCATGGGAACAACTACCGTACTTAGGCCCAGCAAAATCACTACCATCCCCCAAATCGTGCACATTCTCAGGCACTCTTCACTGGAGCGCCCGTGAGACCATCGACTACTCAATAAACGGTAAGACCCTGCTCCAACAAACAAAGGGTGTAGAAACAGGTATACTAAGCCCCATGCGCCGAACGTACAGACTACCCAAGTGAGTACTATCGTTCCCGAGAATAAGGCCGCAAGACTTGCAAAAAACCTTCCCTTATCCATGCCTACCGATTCATGTAAATTACCTCAGTGCCTGCGATGTAGTCGTGAAAGCCCCGCTTGTCCTTATCAATAGCTATCCAAATAAAGCCTAGGTTTAGTGGAATTCCCGAAATAACGTAGCCTAAAAGACGCAAAATAACACGCCCAAACGACAAAGCATCCTCTGAGCCTGCTACGACCACTTTAAGACCTAGGATCATCTTTCCAGGTGTTGCTGAAAAAATAGAGGGGAAGCTAATATAATAAAAAATAGTAACTAACGGAATTAAGTTATCGAAGTAAGCCAAATCATTTTTGTCCTTCCAGTCCAACCCAATTATATAAATAAGGGAAATATAAATAGCCAAAATGAATACACTATCAAAAATCGAAGCCAGCACTCTGACCCAAAACCCCGCATTACGTAACGTTCCCTGAATATCAGGCACGCTCATGCCGTGCATCCTCTTGATCTCTTCAATAGATCTACGCGCCATTCTACTTCACCGTCCTTAAAAAATTTTTCAACCGAATAAGCGCCCGCGATCTAATCTGCGAAGCCCTCGACTCCGTAACTCCCAAGATTTCGCCTATCTCTTTTAAGTTAAGCTCTTCATAAAAGTACAAGCTAATAACAAGACGCTCTTTCTCGGGCAACCTATCTAAAGCTCGGGCAATTACACCTATGCGTTCACTTCCCAGTAACTTATTCAGCGGGTCTAACCCCTTGCTGGAAAGCCACTCATCGGCAACAAAACGTTCCTCACCGTGCCCGAATCCGAGCTCCTCAAAGCTCAAGAGCACCATACTGCCCACTTCACCAAGCAACCTCTGTAACTCCTCCTGCGGAATGTCGAGCTCGATTGCGACTTCCTCATCAGTGGCTGCTCGCCCGAGGCGCTGCTCTACCCGAAAATAGGCTTGCTCAAGTTTATGAGACTTATAGCGCACTGATCGCGGCAGCCAATCTTGGGTACGGAAGCTGTCGAGGATCGCGCCACGGATTCTAAACTGGGCATAGGTAGCAAAGTTGGTCTCATGGGACGGATCATACTTCTCCAATGCATCGACGAGCCCAATAATTCCAGAGTTCAACATCTCCTTCATGTCGATGTCTTTTGGTAACCGCCCAGAAAGCCTATGAACCACTTTTTTGACTAGAGGCAGATAACCCTTGATCAGCTCCTCTTTCTCCAACTCACTGTGGGATCGATACGCCTCAACCGCGGCAGCACGAGGTTTGGTCTTGCTCACGCTAAATCTCCTCGAATGTTGCTAAAACACTTAATATAACTCGACTTATTCCAAATACACCAATCATCACCAATGATGCCCGCTGAACCATTATATGGATTCCGACTCCACCCTGTATTCCACCTAACACTATGATAAACATGAGGAAGATTGCAAAACCGACCATGATTCGCCAGATAGCACTATACTTTTTTACCGCGTCTGAACCGGTTACGGAGCCATAAAGGATTACTACCCAAAAGGATATGAGATATAAGCTCCAGCCAAAGCGCATTCCCAGGGTGACTACTGCCAACATCGCAACCAAGGCCAGGCCCCCTTTAATTCCACTGAGAAATCCGTCATCACTTTTGGAAACCCTGCTCATTAGGAAGCTCCAAATTCAATGAACTTTTCAAAAAAGAACTGCAAGCCCCCCTTCGCTCTCATAAAAGGGTATTCATTCTCCAACCGGCTTGCCAACCTTCTTATTGCACGCCCCGCTATACCATTAGGGTATCGGCGGAATAGCGGAGTTCTTGAGAGAATACATTCAGAAACTAACGGATCGCTTGGAATACACCCGAGCGACTTAACCGTGACACCCAGAAATTCAAAGGCTGCTTTTTCGAGCTTTTTATAAACAATATTAGTCTCTTGAGTCATACCAGAAGGAGCACAATTCACCACTACTGACACCTCTCTTTCCCTATATTTCTGCGCCAATAATTTAATAACAGCGTACGCATCAGTAATACTCGTAGGTTCAGGCGTCACCACTACAATGACCTCAGTTGCAGCTGCACTAAAAAACATAGCATCGGATGAAATTCCCGCCGGACTGTCAATTAAAAGATAATCATATCCCGAAGCCACTCTCTCCAATTCGTTATGTATTTCAAGCCGTTGGACACTCGAGAGGTTTACGAGCTCGGCTACCCCTGAGCCACCGGCTATTAAATGAAAATTATTTGATACTCTTACTAATATATCCTCCAGCGGCAGGGAGCCGTAGAAAAAGTCCTCGATCGTATTTTCTGGGCAGACCCCAAGCATAATATTCAGGTTCGCAAGACCAAAGTCAGCATCAAGAACCAAGACTCTCTTTCCAATGCTCTCCAAGGCAAGTGCCAGATTAAGTGTTGTATGGGTCTTTCCGACTCCCCCTTTTCCACTTGCTACACACACTACTCGCGTTATCTTTTGCTGATCCTTTGTAACCAAGCGTAGGGTACTACCCATATCTGACCTCTCCGATAATAAACTAAAAAATCTGGGCGAGGACTATCAGTTGAGTCCACCTGCGCACCCCCTTCCTACTCTAAACAAACTCGGCAAAGGCAACAGGTGCTACGCCCGGTCCACCCTTCATAACGCTACTGGCCTTATCTCCACCACTCTCCGAAACCCTCGATATTCTATGTGTATCAATGCCCGCGTCTAAAAGCTGTTTGGCGACCATCCATGCTACTCGTGCCAGACTTGCTGGCTCAATATTGTCCGGGATCTGAGGCCCGGTCGAAAGGAATGCCAGCGGAATGCCTTCCTCGTAGAGACACGAGAGAGAAACAGCTAGGCTTCCAGCATCGTCAACCCTCGAAATAACTGCTCTAACATCTCCATAGGTCTTTGCCCGGGACAGAACCTTTTTTATAACTCCCCTCTGCAGGCGGGCGTCAACTGTCACGAGAACCTCGACGCTCTTAAGCAGCGACATTAAACGAGCACATTGCGAACTACTCTCGTCATTTCCTTCTACCGTACTGGAGGGAAGATCAATAAACACTAAATCACACTCGGCAAACTCTGATAATGCCCTTCCTAACGTGGCCGGAAAACACTCGCTAAGCGCAAACGATACTATTGGGACCACAAGTCCCTCAGGAGCATGCTCATAGACACTTCTTTTTCCGGCATCAAGATGCAAGACACCACACCTGATACCACAACAAGCGCTCAGCTGATGTGCTAGTTTGAACGCAACACTTGATTTTCCCGACCCGCAACTGCCCATAATTGCAACGAATCGATTGTTGAAACTAATTTCCTTATGAACATTTATCGCATGCGAGAGAATGGCTGCTAGTCGCTCAGAGAAGCTTCCCTGTGTACCTGACCAATTTTTAATAATTACATCAGAAAAGTCCTTTCCTATCCCTGCTCTCTCCAATAGTAGATACCGTAAGGTTGATTCCGCACTATCGTCGTTTGCCTGTTCGACACCTGCATGGCGAGTGCTAACTTCTCGAACGACCTTGCTCGCAAGTGTTCTCTCATCGCCCGAAATAGGACCCACGGCAGTTTTCCCCTCTCCCTCAGAGCTAGCGATAAAACCGACAACAACCTCTACCTCCCCCTTACGAACATGTCGGATATCAAGTATTGAAACATCATCGCCCATCTCAATTTTAACTCGCTCCATGGCGTCAGCTACCGAACTTCCTGTAAATACCTTGTTTGCCATACATTACTCCTCGTTGAGCGAAATTATACCAAGAGATTGCACCTTAGTGTTAGGTAACAATTCATAGTGACTGATTACCGAATAAATCGGCGCATACCTTCCGACGAAGTTTGCCAATCCAGCCCGCAAATGCCCTGGAGCCAGAATTAGAGGTGCACTGCCACTTTCGCCAAAACGCTCTGCTGCTCTGTTTAATCGTGCAATTAACAGCTGACCAATCGTTGGCTCGAGTGCCAAAAAACTGCCCTCATCATTCTGCTGCAAGGCTTCACTTAACAACTTCTCCGACGTGGGGCTGATAGCAATCAAGGGCAAATTACCTTGTGGTGTTAGAAACTTCCCAACAATCGATCGACTCAAATTCCGCCTTACAAGCTCGGTCAACTTTTCGGGATGTTTAATCTGCCCAGCCCAGTCAGCAAGTGTTTCAAGAATAGTGCCAATGTCGCGAATCGAAACACCTTCTCGAAGTAAGCGAGCTAGAACCTGCCTAACCTGACCAACTGTCATAACACTAGGTACCAGCTCTTCAACTACGCGAGGAATATCTTTCGCTGCAGTATCAATAAGTTGTTGCGTTTCCTGTCTACCCAATAGCTCAAACATGTTATTACGTATCAACTCAGTAAGATGAGTAGTAATAACCGTAGGCAAATCTACAACTGTATAACCAACGCTCTGCGCCCGTTCCTTTTCTCCCTCAGGAATCCACAGGGCATCAAGACCAAAGGCCGGTTCCTTGGTATTTATTCCCCGTATAGGAGTGGTAACGCTGCCCGGATCCATCGCTAGAAGGTTCCGCATAACCAGCTCACCACCTCCAATTCGCGACCCTTTCAATAGCAAACGATATTCACTTGATTTCAGTCGTACGTTATCTCGTATGAAAATGGGTGGTATGACAAACCCATAATCAATAGCGAACTGGCGTCTAATTGATCGAATACGCTCAACAAGGTCTCCACTATCTACCATCCCCACCAACTCGAATCCGACCTCAAGCTCCAGCGTATCCATGCCAAGCAGCCCCAAAACTTCCTCTGTGCTACCAGGCTTAGGGGCCTTGGTACTGTCTGAGGAAGATTCAGCAGCACCTGACTTTGACATGCTACCCGAAGCCAAACTCTCCTTTTCTCCCTTGACTAGCGCAGTCTTCGCAAATTGCCCCTTCATATACCCAGCGACCCCGAAGATCACAGAGAGCAGCATAAAGGGGACAAACGGCATACCGGGTACAATGGCAAATATTCCTGAAACACCTGATGTAAAAAACAGCGACTTCTGAGAGCCCCCAATCTGCCCCACTAACTCTACGCTCAGATCATCTCCCGTCGAAGCACGGGCAACTATTAATCCTGAAGCAATCGATACAATTATTGATGGAATTTGCGAGACAAGACCATCACCGATGGTCAACAGGGTGTAGGTTTGCGCTGCTGTTCGCCAGTCCATCCCCTCAAGAAGAATGCCGACAAAAAGTCCCCCGACAATATTGATACCCGTAATAAACAGACCCGCTGTGGCATCTCCACTTACGAACTTGGCCGCACCGTCCATGGCCCCATAAAACTCAGCCTCCATGGAGAGTTCCTTCCGTCGTCGACGGGCCTCATCTTCCTTAATCATCCCAGTATTCAGATCAGAGTCTATAGCCATCTGCTTACCCGGCATTGCATCCAAGGTGAAGCGCGCACTAACTTCAGCAATACGTCCTGATCCCTTTGTGATGACTTTAATATTCACAATACTGATGAGCACGAAAATAACAGTGCCTACAACATAGTTGCCGCCTACCACGAACTCACCAAAGGCCTGAATTACCTCTCCTGCTGCTTCTGTACCAGACTTTCCATTCAACAGAACTATTCTTGTAGTAGCTACATTCAGCGCCAACCTGAATAACGTACTGACCAGCAGGATAGCCGGAAAAGATGAAAAATCTAGCGGTCTTGAAATGTAAAGCGATGAAAAAAGAATGACGAGCGAAAGCGTAATATTTCCCGCAATGAAAATATCCAGTAATGTCGTTGATATCGGCAATACAAGGATAAAAAGGGTAACTACCAGCACAACTGGAATGACGGTCGTTTTTAAAAGCGCTCCCGTTAGGACACTCTGGCTCTGAACCTTTGCTGCCATTCGTATCGGCTCTACTTAAAAGGTTACTAAAAAGGACTTATCCTTAAACCTGAGTAAAGAATCTCCAAGGTAAAGCCCAATAGAGTACCTTACTGCACACAGTGCACCTTGTTATTCAAGAGGCATGCCAATTACCTGGGACCAGGGCTGCACTATAAAATTAAATTCTGTTTATCGGACGGGGCCGGTCAGTTAACTGCCATGGTAGCGTGGGCTCCGGTATAAACCATTTAATATTCATTGATTGATAGATTACGCCTAGTTATCAGCAAATTACAGCGTATCAAGAATCCGAGCACACTGTTCTGTAAAGCTTTTATGCCTCGCGGCCGTCAGTTAGGTATAGGAGAAATTACTATGGGTTTGTCAGCATTAATATTAGAACCGGACTACG
The DNA here is from genome assembly GCA_044238365.1 of Bdellovibrionota bacterium. Classification (GTDB taxonomy): domain Bacteria; phylum Bdellovibrionota_C; class UBA2361; order UBA2361; family JBIIDM01; genus JBIIDM01. The sequence continues at coordinate 7,436 of JBIIDM010000056.1, forward strand.
GAGCTCGCTCCCGTTTCCAAGAAGTTACCGACGCTCATTCGGCCTTCTCGAAGTGTGTTGCTTCATCCACTCTGGGTGAGGGCAGCGAAAGGCTAAGGAACGGATTTGACTGTGATATAGTCTACGTCTCCACCAGGTTCGACCCGATTATTGTCTCACAGTTTATCATCACATCGCGGAAGGCGACATCGCGGGATGACAGGGCGCACTTGGTCGTGATTGCACGTGATTCCAGCAAAACACCCGTCCGCCAGTTTGAATTAGGCAGACCAGATGGGTATCTCCTTGAACCACTCCTTCCGCGCGATTTGGATGGATCAGTTGATTTTGTGCGGTCACTTCATAAGGCTAAGGCCTCTCAGAAAGGCCCAGCAAATGGCACACCTTCCGAAACAATAAATATTAAAACATTGTGCGCGAGAATAGCCATTGCTATTGACCGAGGCAAGCCGGGCCTGAAGGACTTGCAGGAACTATCAAAAAAAGTTGAACTACTGAGCGATGCCCAAAGGGACCTGTACTACGAAGAGCTGGTAAAACAAATAACTGAATTTAGAAAGCCAGGCGAGAGAGGTCGTGAGAAATAGTCTTTGTAAAAACCACCGACGTTCCAGCGCCCAGAAAACAAACTTAAAACTCAGGTTTATAGCCCGAGTTTTAAACCTGAGTTTTAAGGTTAGACGTACTTAAACTCCAGATTCACTATCCCGTCCTTTATCGAGTTTTTTACGGGACAGGTTCTCCCTGTATTCTCAAGCTTCGCCCGGTACCCCTCTGGCACAGAAGCAGGCACCGAAATGATTACATTTAATGTCCCGATTTGCCGAACTGGGGCCGTAATCATCCTCTTCTCGACATGCATAGACATACCCGTAAGATCCACTCCATCTCGCTGCGCCACAATACCCATGACCGTCATAACGCAAGAGCCTAACGCTGCTCCTACAAGGTCAGTCGGGGAAAACAATGACCCATCTCCATTATTGTCAACAGGTGCGACAGTAGCAATATCCGCCCCAGAAGGCTCATGCACCATTTTGACTCTGAGATTACCAAGATATTCTCCAAAAACGTTCACGCTCATCGGACCTCCTTAAAATTGTTTGCTGTGCTTACCATGATTTAAGCGGGGGCTAGTCCAGGAGCCACAAGAAATATGGCTCAAAAAAATGCCCGCGTGAAGTATAGAAGAAATCAACGTCGATATGCCACCACCAAACTCAGGTTGCGAGAAGCTGAATCAAAGGCATGGTCATTATCGGTCTAGAAAAATCATAGAACTGCTTTTGTGCCATGGAAAAGTTCTCGTTTTGGCCGCTTAACCTAAAATAATCTGCAAGCTCTCCAAAACCGACCACCTGGATGAGATAACTTTCCGGAGTGGTAAAATTCCTGACCATCCAACAACGAAATGGCGAGTTGAGGGATTTTAAAAGTTGCTCCGCCAAAACACCCGCTTTCGGATTGGAATAAAAATCATCTTCTGAAGATTTATACGAAATAAATTCCGTCAATATGAGGATCACATTAGAGCCACTGACAGAACCTCCCTTTTCTTTAAGAAACTCAATTACCCGAATATTGTCATGCGCCTCTTTGCAATAGGCTTGGGATATACAGAGCCAAACGAGATTGGTTGATATTCTGGGCCAGATGAAACGACTAGTGCCCACCAGTCTTACGTCGCGCTGTAGACAGGCGATAACTACATTCCTAAGTAACTCAAACTCTCCTTTTAATAGCAAATCTACATAACGGGACTCACGCGAGTTCGAAAAGTGCATGGCCCACTTTGGAAAATTGCAGAGAAATTGAGGCTTCTTTCGGATTCGTTGGTCATCAAAGACCATTATAAACATACCTACGATACAGCTTAGTGTGTAACCGACAATTATATAGTTACTAAATTCATCTATAAAAGCTTTCGCCCCCAATAACTCGCTACAAAAAATTAACGATGGTGCCACTAGGAGCAATGTAAGTACAGATCCTCTCCACCACGGATAATAATCCTCGTCGTTAAAACTGCACGACCCCTTCGGACGTAAAGCCTCTACATAATCAAATAAACTCTCTGTCCTGATTCTGCTGTCTGATTGTCCTTTCTTCCCCAACTTTGACATAAGAAAAACCGTTGCCAGTCCGGTGGCTACCATGATTGGTATACCACGATTCACCTCCCCCTTAAAACACAGCTCTCCAATCAAGAGAAAAACGATTATTCCTGCAATCCAACCACGGGTGGTACCCCCTAGAATTCGATTTGGGTCGTAATCTACTGAGAGTTTAATATTTACATCCTGAACTTTATCTGGTGATTTCATAAACCGTATATTCCTATCCGAAACGCGCGTCTAGAATGGCTTAAAGAAAAGACAATTACAAAAAGGTAGATAGTCAAAATAAGTGCAACACCATTGATAGCAAGAACATCAATGGTGTCATGAAAAAATACAAATGCGTAAGCCTTGTTGAGCGACAATCGCAATATTTTAATCACTCCCGCATGACGTGTTTAACCTCACCAGCGACTAGCATTGCCTGTTGAATCTGTGCGGCTATATCAGTGAGTGCACCTGGGGAGTGTGGTAGCAGAATCGCGTTGCTCTTACCAGATGAACCGATTTCCTTTAAGGTATCAAAATATTGGGTAATCAGAATCAGGTTCATGACATCCTGTGCAGATGCGCCGGGAATACCCTTCTGAAATTCATCAACCGAATCCTTTAGACCGTTAATGATCTCTCGCCGCTGGTCGGCTATTCCTTTACCTTGAAGCGCCTTGCTTTGCGCTTCGGCTTCAGCGGCTTTGACCTTCAGAATACGCTCGGCTTCACCTTTTTCCTCGGCAGCGACGCGCAGCCGCTGAGCCGCGTTGATCTCGTTCATGGCTTCTTCTACCTTGTCATCGGGATCGATATCTGTTACTAACGCCTTGATGATATTATAACCAAAGTCATCCATAATACCGTCCAATTCATTCTTGACCGCTAATGCAATGTCATCCTTTCGTTCAAACAGTTCATCCAGAAGCAGTACCGGAACCTGAGCCCTCACAACGTCGAAGATATACGCCGTAATTTGTGATTCTGGCCGATCAAGCAGATAGAATGCCTCGTAGACCTTCGAGGGCAGGATGCGATACTGTACCGATACAGTCATGTTCACAAATACATTGTCCTTTGTTTTGGTCTTAATATTTGCATCCAGTTGCAGAACCCTGAGTGAAACCCGACCGATTATAGTATCCATGATAGGGATTTTAATTCTTAATCCCGATTGGGCTATATGGTGAAACCGCCCCCAGCGTTGCACAATCGCAGCCGTCTGCTGCTGAACGAGAAAGAAAAACGGCAATACCAAGACGACAACTGAGATAAGGGCAAGAAAACTGATAAGCAGTACATTCGGTAGCATACTAATTTTACCTCTCTGATAGTAGCCATATATATGTCTTGTTTAATTATCCATACACATCATATGTCGAATTGTATGTAAGGGTACAGAACTTTCATTAAGATGGGAAGATTTCGTAGTAATCTCTCGCAGCCTCCGGCCGAGGGGGATGTAGTTTGATTACTTTTTACGCAACTGGTGCGTTTCGTGAAAAATCCGCGTTAGCTGCTACGGTCACTTTTAAGTGAGCGATAGCGATTTTGGGTCTCACCGCATCAGTAATAGTTGATTGCGAGCCAAAATCACTAAATTCTTTTTAACCTTTGTTCTTACGTCGAACTCAGGTTTCTAACTTCAACTATCCGAGACCACTCTATCCCACTCAACTGCTCTTTTTAAGATGATCCGTTTGTCTACGAGCATTCCGAGGATTACGCCGAATGCATAAAAGATGAAGTCGCTCCAGAGGAAACCCTGCCCAAGAACCAGCCGACCTGGCAGGGTACTGCGGGCGTAATTGAGAATGCTCCAATCTACCAGTTGTAATAGCTCGACCATCATGCACCATAGCAGTGCGATGGTAGCCCGTGTGCTTCTGGTACGTCGTGGTGAGATGGTTGATGCAAGAAAATATATCAGGGTTGCGTATAACAGGTCGCCAGTAGAGAGCGGGACTATTGGAGTCAGCCTGGAACTACGGGAGAGTAGGCCGATTATGATGATCACGACAGCGATGCAGGAGTAGTATATACGAATTTTCATCCCGAGCTTTTCATTGGGACCGCTATGCATGTCTAATTTCCTCTAACACGAGCGAAGCTTCGCGTAAATCTCAGCTACCTCTTGGTCGACACGGGAACCACTCACGATTCCAACACCTATCGGGATGTTAAAATAATTGTCAGCCGAGAAAACTGTCCGCAAACCGACCACAAAATCCCACGAACCATTGTGAATAACGCCCAAAGGAGCACCATATAAGCGACGGTCAAACAACTCAAACTCTTCTATCACGCGCACCGCCGCCTGCTTAGGAAGTCCACAAACTGCTGGAGTGGGGTGAAGTGCAAACAATAAATCGGTCTTCGTCACAGAGGGCGGAAGCGTTCCATGAACTGGATGCCAGAGATGTTGTATTGTTCCAAGGTCGAGGGTGCCTGATTCACGCCCACCCCACTGGGGCGCAATTTCCCATGTTCTAAAATCATGGTCGATCTGGTCAACAATGGCACTATGCTCTCGATCCAGCTTCTCGGTGGAGCCACATTCACCAGCCTTAAGAGTGCCCCCCAAAGCCTCACTCATTACTTTAGTGCCTTCAACCGAAAGTAGCCGCTCTGGGCTTCTGGAGTACAGCCAGTCTGCTTCACTCGAAGCCACAAGAAATCTGAATCTGTTATCCCGGCCAAAGGCCTCGTTGGGACGAAGTAAGTGAGTAAGTCCAAGGGACCTGACATTAGGGACCCTGAACTGGTGGGCTAAGACAACCTTTTCCAACTCTCCAAGGGCAAATCTCCTTTCCAATTCACGGAACTCATCGCCCCACTTTTTCAGATCAATACCTAACTCCAGGGATTCTGCCGCCACTATTTCGGAAAAGTCCGGCTCCATCCGGGGCAGGTGCTCAACTTCCGCTAACGCGGCCTTTGCAACACTGAAATCTCCATCAGTATTGTAGAGAGTGATTGTGGTACCATTTTCCACGGACGAATTTCGAACGATCGCCGTCTTTGGGACTACTATCCTTGCCGGAACAACAAAAGAGGACGAGTGAACATTGCAATCGAATGGCACCGTTACGAATAATGGCGGAAAACCTCCCGAGCCATCTGCCTTAACTGACAATGGAAGGCCTTCATAATGGTATAAAAAATCTTTGAGAGTGCGCAGCGAGTAGAAATCGAATTCAGCCGCAGAACCCAGCCCAATAACCTCTCGAGACACCCCATGACGGGCGCTCATGTCATCACGTTCACGCCAATAGTACGCAGGGTAGATTCCTAACCGGATAAACGAGAGCGAAGGAGCTACTCGAGCTCTATCAAAATCTACTATAATTCGATGTGAAGTAACATTCCGAAAATTATCAATCACAACCGTAGACTACCCGTTCCCATAAACTAAAAAAATGCATATTTCAACGGCCTTCCCCCCTTTCCAGATTTACCAAAAGCTCCCTGCAACAGCGGTCGACCATTCTATAGACGACCTCAAAACCATCTAGACCACCATAGTATGGATCAGGAACTTCCAGGTCATCCTCTTCAGCTCCATACTCTCGCAACAGTGTCACATTACAAAATCCCAAATCCAATAAATCACGCTGATTAGAACGATCCATTGCTACGACCTGGTGAAACCCCTCGATGTCGGCCAACTTGACTTGCCTTGCCCGTTGGCCACGAATATCGATCCCATATTTCAGCGCCACCTCAATAGATCGAGCATCGGGCAAATGGCCAATATGCCAGCCACCCGTACCGGCTGAGTCTATCTCATACCGATCTTGTAACCCCGCATTGAGAACATGCTCTCTGAATACCCCTTCGGCCAACGGAGAGCGGCAAATATTACCAAGACAAACAAATAAAATCTTTTTAGTATGCATGAAAACTGGCCCCTTAAATGCCCACCTGAAAAGAGAGACTGAAAAAAATACAACGATAGTGAGATCCGTGTTAAAAGGCAAACTTTTCGTAGCCGGAATGTACCAAAAGGAGAACCACCCAATCGAATTGTCTCCATTTAATGGCAACGAGGGTACTCCAAAGATACAGCTACTACAGCTCTCCAATGCTCCCGCTCCCAGCAACACTACACGCGCTTTGGCCGAACCCGATACACATACGCCAGAACCTCCGCTACCGCTCTAAAAAGCTCTAACGGAATCGTCGAACCTACCTTTACGCTATAATATAGCGACCGTACCAGCATCCGACGTTGCACCATCGGAACACCAGACTCACGAGCTATCTCTCGAATACGCAAGGCTAGATGCCCCTTACCCTTAGCTACAACCTGTGGCGCCGCCATTGTTGAACGATCGTACTTCAACGCGACCGCGTAGTGCGTTGGGTTCATGATAACGACGTCGGCCTTCGGCACTGCTACGGCAATTCGCTGCCAGGCCCGGTCAAGCCCTTTGGCGCGAATCTTTCGCTTAGTGGCTTCGTCACCTTCCATCGATTTTCTCTCGTCCTTAACCTCTTCCTTGGTCATCTTGTTTTCACGAAAGAAGCTGTAACGGGTATAGAAAAAATCGAATATTGCAAACGGTATCAGGATGTAAAACAAACTCCAGAATATCTGATCAACTCCCCTTCCCATAAACATGAGTATATGAGGAATATCAAGAGAGATAAGAGACAAAGCTTCAGGTGTAAGCTTCCACAATGCCCAGAAGCCTACTGGAAGTAGGAGCGCTAACTTGAATACGGCTTTGAGGGTCATAACGAGCCCTCTGAAAGAAAATATTCGGCTCAATCCCTGAATGGGGTTGAGGAAATCCCACCGTACCTTTATCCACTTGTCACGTACGTTTCCTCCTGTTTGTACAATAGTAACAATAATCGCGGTAAGCGCCGTTGTTACAAGTAGAACGCCAACAGAGGGTAGAAATGCCAATATCGCCTCAAAAAAGAACTTCTCCAGCATGTTCATATTGAGTTCTTCTCGATTGGCAATCTGCTGGAATGAATGTCGCATTATTGACAAGGTAGCATTCCACATTGAAGATGAAACCGCGGAAAGAACCAGAAATGAGACTACCAGCACAACCACTTGATTGAGTTCCATCGACAAAGGAAGCATCGCATCATTACGGATCTTCTCCCACCGCTTTTCGGTGGGCATTTCGGTACGTTCTTCGGGTGTAGAAGAATCAGACATTATGAACCACCTCGAGCTGGATCAATGCGAACTGGGTCAACACTCGCCGGACTAATACGACGTGCATCTTCTAGTATCGTAACAACAGCAGTATCTATTCCAAGCAAATGCCGATTGCTCTGTCGTACAAAGGACGGCATCATGATAATCAACAGAAACATTCCAATAGCGATCGTAATAGGATAACTGATTATAAAAACATTAACCTGCTGGACAAACTTGGTCAAAATCCCCAAGACTAACTGTGTTAGAAGCAGCGCTACGATCACGGGACTTGATACTATAGTCGCAAACGAGAAAATCTGACCACTTTGTTGGATCATGACGTCGATCGTATTCTCACCCAGAACGAAGCTTCCCGGTATAATCTGCCCGCATAAACCGCTTGCGGCATAAATCAATACATGGTGCCCATTGATGAAGAGGAAACAAAGCACAACCAAATCACCCATTATGCGACTGATCTGAGTTGTCTGCGATTGCGTTGTCGGGTCCAGTAATTGCCCTGCCCCAAGCCCCATGGTAGTACTCGCTAGTTGACCACCTGCCTGAGCGCCCGATACAATCATGGTCGGCAACAATCCCAGTATCGATCCGAGAAGCAGTTCCGATGCCACATGACCAAATAAGAGCAGCACATTGTCCGGAACCGGGACTGCAGGAGTAACCGATACGACAGCGAGCGACATCATCATAAGCCCGGGTATTCGAAGCTCCATACCCTGCATTCCATTTGATAGTCCCGGGAAAAAGAGAAAGAGCCCAGCGAACCGGGTAAAGATTAAAAGAAATGTCCAGCCAGCATCAAGATGATAGGCCAGGTACAAAGGTAGTTGGAGCAGCCTCTGCTCATCCATCTAATTGGCCCTTCCTAATGCCCTAGATTCCCGATTTGAGAGAAAACCTCCACCGTAAACTGAGCAAGCTTAGTCATCATAAAATTGCCAAACAGTATGAGCCCCAAAATTGTAGCCCCAATTTTAGGCAGGAACGCTAATGCGGCATCGTTTATTTGTGTAGCAGCCTGAAAAATACTCACCGCCAAGCCAGCGATAAGACCCATAAGGAGCATTGGTCCGGCGACGTAAATCGCTAACATGATGCTCTTTGTTCCGAGGTGTAAGTACTGATCAAATTCCATAATGACCTCCACTGAATTGGTCGGACCAACGTGAGAACTGGGGTTATTCACATACCTCGCCTTGGGATTGCTGGTTTGTAAATAGTTCCTAACCTGAGTTCGACGTAAGAACAAAGGTAAATGGTTGAAATTGCTTTAGACACGAGAGGCGTATAGTGATATAAAAGCGCAGGCTGACAGCTTGCTACGTCGAGCATTTTATATCATGAGCAACAAAGTGGATGAAGTAATTTCAGCCATTTACCGCAGTGCTTACGTCGAACTCAGGTTCCTATATGCAAATTCAATGCCTGTAAAAATCGCGCCAACAGCAAGGTCTATGTCTACTGTACCGTGTACGTCTTGACCAGGGATTTGATGATTAAACTCCACCCATCAACCACGACAAACAACATCAACTTTAGTGGCAGAGATATCACAACTGGAGGTAAGGTGATCATGCTCATAGAAGTCAAGACTGACGAGACGACCATATCGAGCACAAGGAATGGTAAAGCAATTAAAAATCCGATCTGGAAGGCGGTATTCAGCTCCGACACAACAAATGCCGGAATCAAAGTGAGTAACGAAACATCTTCTGGCTTTTCCGGATCTTTCTCACGTGTTATTTCGAGAAATAGCTTTACATCCCGCTCTTTTGTGTTGGCGAGCAAGAAGTCTTTCATCGGCTTGCTTCCCTTAGTCCAGGCTTCTTCTTCGCCCATTGCCCCTTCCATATATGGAGCTAGCCCATCATTATAACAGCGAGTAAATACTGGCCCCATGATGGCCATGGTTAAAAACAACGCAAGGCCCGTTAGAACCATGTTAGGGGGCGCCCCCTGTGTACCCATAGCTGTGCGAGTCATACTGAGCACAACCACTATTCGTGTAAATGATGTCATAGTTAGCAACATCGCCGGTGCGAAGGACACCACAGTTAAGAGGAACATCACCTTTAGTGTTGCCGAAATGCTATTTGCCCCCCCAATAGCTTCGTTTCCAATCGATACAGCTATATTTGGCAGGGCTGGTGTACCCTGACTCCATGCCGGGTACACAAGTAGCATCATGAAAGATAGGGGAAGCAGCACTCTGAATAGCTGCTGTAATAGTTTACCTTTCATCATTCGCCACCAACACGAAATAATCTCTCTGATGGAAGAATGCGAAGTCCTTCTCCTTGAATCGTAGGCTCAGCCATCGGCATTTGTGTAATTGATACGTGTTCTGAACCGGAGATCATAAGATAGGTTTGCCCTCTTATTTCCACTAGTGTCGCGTTCATCTTCGAGGAAATCGCAACACGTTCCTTTATAATAATCTCTCTTTTTGTACTCTGCACTTGTCGGGACGTTCTCTTCATGAGGAAGACGCCAATCGAAAATACCGCAAGACACAACGCTAAACCCGTTGCACCTCTTACAACCATTTCCGCTACAGGTCCACCGGAATCTGCGAGGGCTACTATCGGAAACGTCATCATCACGATGCTCAGTGCAGAATTTTTTAGGTATTGTTTCAAATTGTCATGCTCCAAGAGATTCCACACGATCCTCAGGAGAGATAATATCTGTCAGACGAACACCAAATTTTTCGTTGACTATAACCGCCTCACCCCTCGCTACCTGCTTCCCGTTGAGATATATATCAAGCGGCTCACCGGCTAGCTTCTCAAGCTCTACCACCGAACCTTGTCCCAGTTGGAGTAGGTCCTGAATTGTCATCCTGACTCGCCCAACCTCTACGGTAATTTGAAGAGTGACATCAAGAAGAAATTCTAATGTTCTACTTTCGCGTGGTATAAATCCATGAGCAGATACATTTCCGGCGGCATCCGCAACCCGCTGCAACTCTTCTTCCAATTCGTTTTCATCCATTTTTGTTAACCATTTTTCTATCCTTATTCCTTGTTGGCCATATCAAGCAAATCACGTTGAGGAATATCACGAGAGATCTTTACAGCCTTGTTTCCGCGAAATAGGCCCACTCTGCCGTAGTACTTTGGCAAGCCCTCAACCATTACCAGAGATTCGTCAACAGGATTCGTGTTCAACATCATAATGTCGCCGACCTCCAACTTGAGGAAATCTCGTGTTCGTATGCTTCCGCGTCCCAACTGAACCCCGATGCTGGCTGAAACCTCCTTGATATTCGTTGCCATACGATTTTTGCCCGACCCTGAACTTTCGAATTCAAGACGGTTACTTTGAAAACCGGTTGCTAACTTCGCTCTGAGAGGTTCAATAACCGAGTAGGGAGTACACAGCGTCAAAATTGCATTCTCCTGCTCCAGTTCGATCTCTATCGTAACTACGACAACCATATCGGTCGGGGGCACAATGGCAATTGCCAGTGGATTAAATTCTGAACGAACGTACAGCAGGTCGATAGGATGAATCGGATTCCAGGCATCACGAAGGTTATCAAGAGCCATCATGACCACTTTACCTATAAGTCGTACTTCGATAGGTGTATATTCACGGCCCTCGATTTTCGCTCTCCCCTGCCCGTTTCCACCAAATAATCCATCGATAATTGAAAATACCAAAGGAGCCGATACAACCATCAGAGCATAACCATTTAAAGGAGGCATACGGTAAATATGCAATGAAGATGGAAGGGGCAGTTTCTTCATGAAGAGGCCAAACTTAACCATCTCAATACCACCGACGTTTGCAAAACAGGTCCTGCCCAAAAATTTGGCCAAACTAACCCGAAAGCTACGCGAGAAACGGTCATGAATGAGTTCCATGGTGGGCATCCGACCACGAATGATTCTTTCCTGATTTGTGATGTCAAACCGGCGATACCCTGTATTGACCTCCTGAACCGCTACGCTGTCTTCTTCAATACCTCCATCAGAGAGTCCTCGTAGCAGTGAGTTGATTTCGCCCTGCG
>JBIIDM010000057.1:0-18680 GCA_044238365.1 Bdellovibrionota bacterium
TGATTTGCCATCCACACGAAGTGACAAATTTGCACCTTATTATCCCTATTTGCACGGGCCATGATCCCAAGCAGGAGGACATTAATTATCTCTGCACATGCGAAGGGCAAACCCTCCTTTGTTCGCATGCAGATTTCATATACGTGGTTTTCTTCATAACGTCGTGGGGAGTATGCCATCGGGTAACTCGCGAATTAGAACATGGATTTGGCAAAGGATAATACTGCTGTCTAAATAGTTGCCGGGTATGCGAAAATGTTACTCACTTTTAATAAAAAAATAGGGATAGATACTTACAGAAAACCGTTTTGGGGATTTATATAAGGTATTTTAATTAATTTTGAGGTTGGGGTGGAGGAGAGGGCGGGAGAGGGCGGAAGACCATTGGCAGGAACATCCGCTTCCACCCCATACACCACAATCTCCTGTCTTCGCCACATCCCACCTAGTACGGAAACCATGTGCTCATCGCAGGCATTTATAGTCTTAAGTCCATGGCTTTGTGCCACATCATGCAGGCCTCGTGAGGACCAGACTGCCGTTAGATCGACTTGGCCTATTGGAATGCTGACACGCTTGGTGCTACCCCTTCCAACGCCTGAGCCAAGCGGGGTTCCGCGTAAATCTGTGCAGTAAGGAACGATGGAATTCGTATAGATAAACCCTTGTGCACAGCCGCTGAGGACGATCGACATAAGGAACAGGCAAGTAAGAGTTCTTGTCATCGTGGGAACCCGTATCTTATTAGTCGCCGTAGACTATCGTGTCTCGTCTAGAGTATACGCCAAAAAAGTATGACTCAACGCCCATATCCATATGCTGAACTACTGTGATATTACCCTGACGTGCTGCGGCTAGAGTGCCAGCATCCCCCCACGCTACTAGCCATAACACTGCATGAGTTGATGACTTTCCTATCTTGCTGCCGAGTTTAGTTTCCCAAACGTCTTCATCAAGGGGGATGGTTACCTTGGTGTATACGCAGCCCGAGAGCATGGTGAATCCCAACGACAACGTTATGAGTCTTAAAATGCGCTTCATTAGAGCCCAACTTTTGTAATAGCTCGTCCTTTACAATCGCCACTCGCGAAACCGAGTATTTCAGCGCAAGTCGTAAAAAACAATTCGTTAACCAGGAATATGTAATGAACGGTCTTCCAGTCCGAGTTTAGGTCCTATACCGGTTCCCGACAACAGGATTTTTTAAGCGAAGATTCTGTCGTTACCTCTAAGACGATCATTTAGGAAAGGCGAGCTATATAACCAACGTAAATTCAACTGTTTACGTTGTTTGTGTCGTCGCGCCCGGGCCTTTATGGAAAGAGCTTTGATTTCACATAGAAAAACAGTAGACTCTATGTAACTCAGAATAGATTCAGCTGGAGCGTTCTTGGTTTCAGACGCAAGCACGTGACAATGCTTGGGAGCTTGCCAACCAGTCAACGTTTGTCTATCAAGCAGCGGTTTACATTGCTCTTGCGAGGTTTATTTTTAGATCAGGGTGTATTGAGAGCAGGGCCCCTCGGGACCCACAGCAGCGCGTTATGAATCTGGTCGCATGTGTACATTATTTTCAATTCTTATGGTGCCCAAACAGTAACTATTTTTTTTCATTATGACGCATACCTACGAATTCCAAACACTCATTGAGTACGAGCGGCGAATGAAAAAATTTGAGACTTGTGGGGATGGTTTTATATTACCAGATATGTTCACCGTGGTTCGTCTTGATGCTCACCGAATCATGCCTGATATGTGGCAGGACGTTCCGGACAGTGATTACCCACTTTCTGAAGGGATTCTTAAGGCACTGGTTGCCACTGCAAAGTTCGTTGTCGGTCATGAAATCAGATGCGCGGGAGCATATATTCACGGCGACGAAATATCGCTATTGCTGGATACCAAGAGTCGAGGTTCCGAGCGCCGTAAGGCCCGCTTGATTTCAATGCTTTCAAGTATTGCAAGTGTTGGTTTCTTTTCTTATTTCATGCGGCCGGTCGCCTTTCATGCGAAGGTCAGCGAGCTGCCAACAGTTCATCATGTGGTTGACTATTTTGTCTGGCAACGGCTAGTTGCTGAACGGAATTTTTATTATCGAACCATTTCTCTCGCTCTGGGCGCCAGAGGTGAGCCGCCAAGCGTTGGCCAGGAAATTCTTTCTGCGGGCATTGAAAAGATGAAAGAGACGGCCAATTCTCTGAATCTCTTTCCTGATGGTATTCCTCAGAAGTTTCTTTTGGGAACCTTGGTTCACTGGAATGACCAGAGACACGATTCAGTTCTGGTTGAAATCGAAGCCATTTCGGGTTCCAATGAAGAATATGCCGCACGTATTGAGCGGATTATTGATGTTGGGGCTAAGAGGGTGGTTACCGACGTTACGAGGATTCCTACCAAGCGATTGTCTGTGCCCCCTCAGTTCGAAGGACAGAACAGCCACACGCCTCAAGCCGACCCTCCGAAGCGTTACCATGATAAGACCGGACGGCAAAAAAATAGGAAGCCGGCCCTTAGATCTACCACAAATGTGAGAAGGTATATTGTAAAATGACCCGGATGAAGTACGAGGGCGGGAGTATGGACCTTCGAGTTGCCAATCTCAGAACCGCTGCTAAAACACTAGGTTTAAATTATCTTGTGGCGGTTGTCATAATTGAGGAATTATACCGGCACGGTGTTCGTGATTTTATAGTCTCCCCGGGAGCCAGATCCGCGCCGCTTGCGTTGGCGGCCGCAAGGCATCCGGGCATAAACACGACTGTGGTCCTGGATGAGCGCAGTGCTGGATTTTATGCTCTGGGTATCAGTAAATTTAGTCGAATGCCTGTGGCACTAATCTGCACGTCCGGTTCCGCTGGTGCGCACTATCTGCCGGCCGTAATTGAGGCATCACTCTCTGAAGTTCCCCTTATCATAATTACTGCAGATAGGCCTTATGAACTTCACCACACGGGAAGCAACCAAACCGTAGAACAGGAGGGATTCTTTGGGAGCTTTGTGCGATGTGTGCGTACAATACCGCCTGTATCCTCACCTGAGGATCTAACCTTTGTCTTAAGAACTGTGAGTGCTGTTTATCAGGCTGCCGGAGTTGCTCGGCCTGTGCATCTTAATGTTCAGTTCAGAACGCCACTTATCGCGAGTGCGCCCGAATCTTTTGTCATTCCCACACGGGTTGATCAGTGGGTGCACGGTTGCGCTCCACTTTGTGTGAGTTCAAACCGGAATGCTTCGTATCAGCTTGATCCGGAAGTAGTAGAATTACTCACCAAGGCCCAACGCGGAGTAGTTATATCCGGATCGATTGATAGTCCTTTGGAGCAACGGGCGCTACGCGACTTCGTCGAGGCGATCCAATGGCCTTCCATAATAGAGCGGGCTGCCGGCATTTCGGCTGCCTATGCGCATGTCCTTCCAGTGCTTCCCCAAGAACCTCTCACTGAAGAGTTTGGCCTTCCGGACCTTATCGTCCACTTTGGCAGGCTGCCAACAAACGCGAGCAACCTTGGGTATTTGACTTCGCAGACCTGTCCCTGCATTCAGATCGGCAGTTTTGATCAATGGCGAGACCCTTCAGGGTTTGTTACCCATAGAGTCGGGGGGTCGATTGTAGAAGTCGCGCCATTGATTGCTCCTTACCTTAGAAAATCAGCGCTGCTTCAGGGCTTTGAGTCTCTGCGGGTTCTTTACGAATCCGCTGTGCAAGGTGTTGGTGAGTACGAATCATTTTCTGAAATGCAAGTGCTTAACATCACTTTGAGCCAGCTCCCCCCTGACGCGACACTGTATGTTGGAAATAGTCTTCCGATTCGATTGATCAATTTTGCAGCAGCCACTGAATCGAACGTAATTGTGGGTGCTCATCGTGGTGCAAGTGGCATCGACGGGACGCTGGCTATCACCGCTGGTTGGGCTCGGTCTTCAAAAGCTCCGGTGGTACTGTTAGTAGGGGATCTGACTTTTATTTACGATTATCCGTCCCTGTGCTTATTTAAAGAAGTAACCACGTGCTGCACGATAGTAGTAATTAATAACGGAGGAGGCCGAATATTTGATACGCTTCCCACCCTTAACCAATCGGCAGAGTTTGAATCTCTGTTTCTGACGCCGCAGAGTATTTCAATCGAGGGAATTGCCTCGCTGTACAAAGTTCCCTACACTTGCGTACGATCGACTGAATCTCTCGCTACAACATTAAAAGCTTCCCAGCAATTGGGTGGTTTAAGCATCATCGAAGCGAGCGTAGACGGGGAAATTACGCCACGGGTTATAGGGGAATTTCACTCGCGGTACAGGTCAAAATTAATATGACTTTGTATGCAGTATACCCATTCCAATTCAAAATGTCTGAAGACTCTATTTAATGGGATGGGTATTTGCTTGTCCCTTGTATGTTTAATTTGGGGGGCTTTGCTCCGCAAAGATATACCAGTTCCTCGTTTTTTAGGACTTTTTGAAGTGGAACCGGTATATTAATGACAAACAAGCGTATTTCGAGATTGTAAAAACATGCCTGATTCCTCTGATCTTATTATTGGTGCTGGTCCAGCGGGGCCCGTGACTTTCAACCTCGGCATGGCGAATCGTCACGGTATCATTGCCGGTGCAACGGGTTCAGGCAAGACGGTCACTTTGCAGGTTCTGGCAGAATTATTCTCTCGAGCGGGCGTGCCAGTAGTTGCCCCGGATATCAAGGGGGACCTTTCTGGTGTCGCTATGAAGACAAATGGGTCCGATGCGTTGCAGGAACGAGCCGGTAAATGTGGCCTTGAATCGTTCATTCCGGCATCAGTTCCCTCAGTTCTTTGGAGGTTGGTGAGAGGAAAAGGTCATCCGTTGCGCACGACGGTTTCTGAGATGGGGCCCCTATTGTTGTCAAGTATTCTAGGGTTGAACGATACACAGGAAGCGGTACTCACCGTGTTGTTTCGTTATGCGGATCAGGAAGGTCTTCTGCTCCTTGATTTCAAAGACCTTGAGGCTCTTATTACTTGGGCGCAGGAAGAAAGCGGGCCGGAGTTAGAGAGAGAGTTGGGAAAAATGAGTGCGGCCACGCTTACCTCAATTAAACGGCAAATTCTCGTATTCGAGGAGCAGGGTGGTGCAGAAATTCTTGGAGAGCCGGCCCTTGAAATTCACGACTTACTGAGAACTACTGTTGATGGGCGTGGGTATGTGAATGTTATTCACGCTGAAGAGAGCCTGCATAATCCAAAAAGTTATACGACTTTTCTGCTTTGGCTTTTATCAGAATTATTTGAAACCCTTCCTGAAGTTGGTGATGTTGAGCGGCCACGGCTGGTATTTTTCTTTGACGAAGCGCATCTCTTATTTGAAGATAAAAATTCTGCCCTCGTAGAGAAATTAGAAGCGATTGTTCGTCTTATACGGTCTAAGGGGGTCGGTGTGTATTTCGTTACGCAGCGGCCTAATGATATACCGGATTCAATCGCAAGCCAGCTCGGCAACAGAATTCAACATGCTTTGAGGGCCTTTACTCCCCAGGAACGCAAGGCGCTACAGAGTGTCGCGGCATCGTTGCCGTGCGCCAGAGGCGAAGATTTGAGTGAAGAGATATCCGCGTTAGCTACGGGGCATGCGCTTGTTTCTCTCCTCGGTGCCGATGGCGCTCCACAGAAGGCAGTGTCGGTGATGATTCGTCCTCCGTTTTCAAGAATCGGGGCACTTACTGATGCAGAGCGTGATGCGGTGATGGCGCTTTCCCCGGTTGTCGGAAAGTACGATAAGGTGCTGGACCGTGAGTCGGCGTTCGAGCAACTTACAAAGCGCAGCGAGGAGCGTAAGATTGCGATAGCGAAAGACGACAATGGCAAAGAGAAAAAGGGCAAGCCTGCTTCGAAGGGTAGGGATGATTCTCTGGCGAAATTCACTCAGAGTACACTTGAGGGAGTTGCAAAGCATTTTATTCGCGGTATCTCGTATCGGCTTGGAAATCAGCTGATCAGAGGCATAATGGGATCGTTGCAGCGAAGGTAAGAACATATGTTCACCGGCATTTCTAAAGCACAGTTTTTGTACGCTGTGGACTAACCCTAAATTTTCGAAGAGCAGCCGGGGTGTTCACTGCTCTTGGCAAGTACCTGCGTTTCCGTTCTTTCTATTTTTATGACTTTTTTCCCCGGAATAGGTATATTAGTAGCTCAATTCTATAACAATCTGATTTTACTGTCTTAGTTTAAGGTATTTCTATGGCCTTCCGTAAAGTTGAGAGCAATCCGCATTTCCCGAGCCTGGAGCAGCAGGTCCAGACCAGGTGGGCACAAGAGGGCACCTTTGAGCAGTCGTTGCAGTTGTCGGCCAAGAAGCCACCATTTGTGCTTTACGATGGTCCTCCTTTTCCAACGGGAGCACCGCATCCTGGCACGCTTTTCGTCTCGGCGATTAAGGATATAATTGGTCGTTACAAAACCATGCGGGGTTATTATGTTCCTCGGATGTGGGGATGGGATTGCCACGGTCTTCCAATTGAGACCATTGCCGAAAAGAATCTTGGCATTGCTGAGAAGAATGAGATCGAAAAGACCGTTGGCGTAGCGAAATTTAATGCTGAGTGTCGTCGGATAGTTTCCCAGGCTCACGAACAGTGGAGAGTCTACATTAACAAGATTGGTCGGTGGGTGACCTTTGAAGATCCGTATACAACCATGAGCAAGGAGTATATGGAGTCGGTCATCTGGGGGTTTGCTGAGGCCTATAAAAAGGGGCTAATTTACCAAGATTTTCGGGTTACCCCGTATTGTACACGGTGTCAAACTCCTCTCTCGCTTTCAGAGACTCGTCAGGATGACGCTACTCGGAGCAAACAGAGTCGAAGTGCTACGGTTAAATTAAAAGTAGCCGGAGAGGAAAATCTGTTCTTAGTGATTTGGACGACGACTCCGTGGACTCTTCCAGGCAATCTCGCAGTTGCGGTTGGAGCAGGAATTACGTATGCCGTGATTCAGCACGGTGATGAGCGATTAATAATCGCCGAAAGTCGTCTTGCAAAGTATGAATCGATACTTGAGGGCCTGTCAGTTATTGAGACGCTCTCTGGTCAGGATTTAGTTGCTCGAAACTACCGCTACGAGCCCCTTTTCAGGCTTGATACCGATATCCCTTCGGCGGCTTTCTCAGTGATAGAGGCCGAGTTTGTAACCACGGAAGACGGAACAGGACTTGTTCACCTTGCCCCGGCGTTTGGTGAGGATGACTATTGGGCTTGCAGGAAAAATGAAATCGGCGTCATTGATATAACGGATTCTCATGGCCACTACACGGCTATTACCGGTGATCTTCAAGGTCTCGATGTGCATCTTGCCAGTACGGAAATTATAAAACGTTTAAAGAGTCTGGGAATTCTGTTGTCGGACAGCACAATAGAACATAACTACCCGCATTGTTGGCGGTGTCGGGAACCCCTGATATATAAGTCAGTGGATGCCTGGTATTTGAGTGTAGAGAAGATTAAAGAGCAGATGCTTGAGCTTAACTCGACGATTGAGTGGCACCCTGCGGATGTTCGTGAGGGGCGGTTTGGGCAGTGGTTGGCCGGATCACGGGACTGGAATATCTCGCGGAATCGGTTCTGGGCGACGCCAATTCCCGTATGGAAGTGTTCATCATGTAACCACCCTGAGGTGCTGGATTCATTGGCTGCTATTGAAGGCAAAGCAGGGCGCCCCATTGAGGATTTGCACAAGGAAGTGCTTGATACGATCGAGTATCCGTGTGCCAAGTGTGCCGGTACCATGATTAGAACACCCGAAGTGCTCGATTGTTGGTTCGAGTCGGGGTCTATGCCATTTGCACACCGTCATTATCCATTTGCGGATGCAGATGGTTTTAAGAGCAATTTCCCGGCAGACCTTATTGTTGAAGCAACTGGACAACTCAGAGGTTGGTTCTATTCATTGCATGTGCTATCGACCTGTATCTTCGGTAGTCCAGCCTTTAAGGCGTGTAAGGTGCTGGGTACGCTCCTTGCTGGTGATGGAAAAAAGCTTTCGAAGTCTGCGAAGAATTACACAGATTGTATTGAATTGATTGATTCTTACGGTGCAGATGCTTTGCGTTGCTACTTCGCTGGTTCGGTTGCTGTTGAGATGGGTGATCTCGTCTTTAGGGATGAGGGGGTGCAAGAACAGGTGCGGACACTGCTCTTGCCCATGTGGAATGCGCTGACCTTCTTCACTACCTATGCCGAGATCGATCGTGTCACTCATGAAGAGTTGATGCTTGATGACCGGAAGCTGGAGACATTAGAGCTGCTTGATCGTTTTATTCTTGCACAGTTAGAGCAAACTCGCTCCCAGATTACCGAGCACCTTGATGCATTTTCGATGGATAAGGCCCTTAAATCAGGAACTGAGTTTCTTGATGTTTTGAACAACTGGTATATCAGAAGAAATCGAGCACGCGTGTGGGAGAATGGAAGAACACCTTCCAAGGTGGCTTTCTTTTCAACGTTGTATCTGGTACTTCGCGACTTTTCTCAATTGATGGCACCTTTGTGTCCATTCCTTGCTGAGGGCATGTGGAGTTACCTGCGTGCTCCAAGTGATGTATCGAGTGTGCATCTTGCCGAGTGGCCAGAATTTCGCCCCGAGCTGAACAATCAAGCTTTATGCGATGAAGTAAATAATATCCGGGCACTCATTTCAGCGGCGCTTTCAATTCGGGCAAAAAAGCAGATTCGAGTTAGGCAGCCGCTCGCAAGTGTGAGTGTTGCCGGAAAGATAAAGGAGATCCCCCCTGCGTATCAGGAGATGATCAAAGAAGAGCTTAACGTAAAGGAGATAATTGTTTTGCAGGACGAGGGGCTGATAGCGCAAAAGGTCGTTAAGGCCAAGCCGCAACTGATCGGACCACGGCTCGGTGGTAAAGTTCAGGTAGTATTAAGGGCTCTGAAGGAGGGCCGCTTTACGATGCGAAGTGATGGCGGGGTGGATGTCGAGGGTGAAGCATTGTCTACGTCTGAGATCGAAATCAACTACGTGGGCCGGGATGGATTAGAAGTGGCAACTGTTTCGGATCTAGCTGTTGTCGCACTGGATTTAAAGCTCTCGGAGGAGTTGATCGGAGAGGGATATGCCCGTGACCTAATTCGGCACATTCAGGAATTCCGCAAGGAGTGTGAATTCGATATTGCAGATCGAATTGAATTGTCAATTGTGGGTGTAGAGAGAATCATGGAGGCTCATTCCAGCCTGGTCGCTCAGGAGACGTTATGTGTTCGGTTCGGGGAGTTTGACGATCAGAGTAAAACATTTTCCAAGCAGGTGCAGATTGGGGAAGGAGAGATGAGTATTACGATGAGGCGAGTGCCGGGTGCAGGGCTACCTCTGGAAAACCGTTGATTTAGGTACTCGTTCACCAAGTTGGCTGATCTCTTCGTCAAGAGGTAATTTTTCTCACTGAGACGTGGAGTACCACGTCTCATTCTCCAAATTACCTCTTTCCTCGACATCAACCAACCTGGTTAACGAGTACTTTTACTTGCTTCGCCAGGCTGGTTAACAGGTACTTATTTTGCTCCTTGCGAGGTACAGTAGTACCTCGCGTCCGCAAAAGAGACTTTTCCCTCGACCTTGAACAACCTGATGAACGATTACCTTAGCGTTATCAAAGGATCATTCACTTAGGCGAAGCGCTAGAAGGCTTTCGTCTAAGGAATGGAATTAAAACGCTTCGGGGAAGTTCTTGCTCATAAGTAGGGCTCCAGCGAGTGACCAGAGTTGAATCGGGCAGCTTGTAGTTCCGAAATAGCTGCCTTGATTATATTCTTCAAAAGGTAAGGCGACAATCTGCCCGTTTTCCTCCCGTTTCCAGTTCAAGAGCTCTTCGGCTATCAGGTTCTCTGTAATCAGGCGTTTTAGTGCCGTAATGCCATACTCTTTCGCGAGATCCAATTTTATAGCTAGGGCTTGACCAAGGTCGCGGCGGCCCTGAATTCGCAAGCCTTCAAGGAGCATTAGGAACTGCCAAATCCAGACAACTCCATCGCCGTGATACCGTTCCCTTGTCATTATGTCCTGGTGTTCCTTACTAAGTACCTAGGCAAAAGTTTTTCGGTCATAGGTGGTTCAGAAAATAGCCAAAAACGGCTGTGTCATGTGTCACATTAGACCGAAAAACTTTTGCCTAGGTACTTAGCGTAGGCCGTGGTTGCAATGGCCCAACCATAGGGAGTGAGCAATCCTTTGGGGAAAGGCTCTATCAACAGATCAAGAATTGCATCCAATTCGGACTCAGTGGGCTCGCCGTAGTAGAGCAGGAAGCTGACATCGGAATTGGCAACACGAACTTGAGCACCGTTACGACCGAGCGACAAACAAGGGAATCGCAAGGCATGGCTCCACTGGTCTGAAGCATCAAGTCCCAGCCGTTCGGTTGCTTCGTCCTTCTGCGCATTCGCTTGGGGCGTTTCAATTTGTATCCAAAATAACTTCTCAAGTGCCTGTAGAGTTTGAACGAGCTTTGTAGCGCGTTCTCTACAGCCGAAGTAATTTCGTCGGGCAATGCTTGTCAGTGCAAGTCGTGTCAACACCACCACGTTATAGGATGCGACTTCGGGAACTTTGGCATGACCAGCATGGCTGTCTCTCCAGTCACCAACGAGACCAAGGTCGTAATCATGAAGAAAGCGGGGCAAAAGCTCCGCCAGCGCCACCATATTTTCAGGCGTAATCTCAGCATTCTCCAAGGATGCCACGCTTTCAATCACATATTCTGCTACTGCTTTTAAACAAGCGACCTCTGGATCTCCCAGTTTCGAAAGATCGCCGGCGAGTACTTCGTCGGCAAAGAGTAACAGAAGTGGGCTTGTATCAAGCATTCCGTAGCTTGGTAGATAGTCCCAACCCAGAAAGGATGGCTCGACTCCCTCGTCTTTCAACTTTTTCCAGGCGTGGGCGCGTGAAAAAAGCTCGTGATGGACCCAGCCGACTTTCATTTCTGATGCAAGGCGGCGAGGGGTATATGGTCGTTCCGGCATATGCACATATTGCAGGAGGGCTCGAATCATTTGCAATGCAGCTTCCTCGCGTAGTTCACCGCTGCGGAGCATCATCATAGCCGAGTGAATGTGGTCTCGAGCGAAATTATGTGCAAAGTGATTGAGACCCGCGCCCAGAAAGATGCATGGCTCTCCATTGACTACGATTTTTTCAGCAAGAAGGGCCAGAAGGATTTTGATATCTCTGTTGCGATTTGGTTTATGAAAAAGTTCGGCAATCTGGACACCCTTATACGGATAATTGCTAGAGAAGAGGATGCTAACATGCCCTGAGAGAATGATGCATTGACCTTGTAATCGCACATCTCCGCCCAGCTGAATGAAAATTTCAAATGGCTGGGATTGTGGGCGGTACTCTATAGTTACTATGCCACGCCGATTCTGAATGCTAGTTGGGTGAGATTCCACAACCGCTGGGTCGCCTCCACTGGTGGGCCCTCGTAGTAGGAACATATCGAAGTGGGTTCGTTCAAGAACGACTTCCCCCTGGATCTGCGCTGAGAATTCAATTCCCGAACAGCGTTTGTTTTTATGTCGTCTGGGGGTTCCAATATCGGAAATAGTTCCTTTTATTGAGAGTACTGCACCCGCTTTCTCTGATGAACCGTAATTAAAGTAGCAAAACTCATTACGTTCAATAATAGCGACATGTGACGCCGTGACGTCTGGGTGCCATGCTATTAAGGACAAGGTCTTATGATTACGGAGAATAAATTCCCCTCCAAAAACTTCTAACACAAAAAACCTCCAAATAAAATACGTTCTGTTACACAGAAGATAACACACAGATAAAAGAAATTCTAATAGGATCTTGGCTGGGCGGGCCCTTTTTGCGTTTTGCCGTGATACCACGGTCTGTAATTTCAAAGTTATGGCCTATGAGACATCGACAGTGTAAGATTCGAGAGGTTTACTTAGTTAAGGAACGTAAAAATCAAGCGGAACCGCAATCTAATTATCTAAGGAGAAATATGAAAAGGGGTAATAAAGTACTTTTGTCGGGGGCAATTGCCGGGCTATTGTCTGGAGCTGCTACATTCAATGCCTTTGCTGAGCATCATGAAGCGGTTCACCCGTCAAATTCAGACGTAAAAGATGACTGTGCCGGAAAGGATAGTTGTACGGGTAAGGAAGTTGAGAACACCCCGGTGGCTACTACAGATTCGCACAAGGAGAGTTGTAAGACGAAAGAATCCTGCAAGGGAAAGGGTCATGATGCCTATGAAGCAGACAGTGCCCATAAGGGCCATTCTTCGACAGAGCATACCCACAAGGAGCACTCCGGAGCTCATTAGTCCTGCTAGTTGCACGTTTCACCTCTGTTCTTATTCGTAACTCAGGTTAAGAGCGTGTTAAATAAATCATTTGACTTATTCAACACGCTCTAAGCTACGGCCGCACCAATGATTCGTCCTAATTTTTCGATGGACAATATTTACTCAGTAGGCATTCATTGCATCGTGGAGATCGAGCAGTACAGGTTCGGCGCCCATGTAGAATCAACCAGTGATGTAAGGGGCGCCACAGCGACGGCGAGAATAACTCCTTTAGTTCATCTTCTACTTTTCGAGGAGTACCGCCCGTTGCAAAACCCAACCGCTTTGAGACGCGGTACACGTGGGTATCCACAGGAAATGTTGGTACTACACCAAGCTCAGACAGTACCACGTTGGCAGTTTTTCTTCCTACACCGGGAAGCTCAACCAATTTATCGTGAATCTTTGGGATCGTTCCTTCGTGTTCTTCGACAACTTTGCTGGCGAGCGCCACGAGGTGTCTGGCCTTAGTTTTGTAGTAGTTTATTGTTTTGATTATTTGTGCAGTATCTTCAACTTTGGCTTCCGAGAGTGCTTCAAACGATGCAAAGCGTGCGAAAAGAGCGGGCGTCACCTCGTTTACTTTTCGGTCGGTGCATTGGGCCGAAAGAACAACTGCAATAATCAGTTCGTACTCATTCGAGAAGTACAGTTCGGATTGTGGAGATGGGTAGAGTTCTCCCAGGATCTCCACAATCCTACGTCGTACATAGGCTGAGGGTTTCATGAGCATTCAACGGCTAATTCACAATGGTCAAGAAAAATGTTCTTTGACAGGACAACTGCCTGTTGTTGTGGTAAGCGCGAGAGTAGTGCATCAACGCGCACTTTGGATTCTCTGAGTAGCCCATCATGTATGGTGCCCTTGGAATAAGCATCTTCAAATTGTTTTTCCATTTCGAGCGCAATATCAACAGGGTGTGATGGGCTTCGCGCCATTATAATCATGTCGTTTCCTGCCGAAAATGCCTTGGGCAGAGCGTTTTCTTTCATAAATCTTTCGTATACTGCCTTCATCTCAAGGTCGTCGGAAACGAGGACGCCTTTAAAATTCAGCTCCTCCCTTAGTAGCTCAGTTAAAATTTTACGTGATAAGGTTGCGGGCTCCGTCGCATCAATGTTTGAGAACATTATGTGAGCGGTCATTATCAGAGGAACATTGGCTCCAATAAGCGCCTCGAAGGGCTTAAGTTCTCTTTGGCGGATATCATCAAGTGTTGAGGATTGTACCGGTAAATCAAAGTGCGAATCTGTGGAAGTATCCCCGTGGCCCGGAAAATGTTTCGCACACCCAGCCACTCCTTTTGACTGCAAGCCCTGAAGAAATTCCACGGTTGCTTTACTTGTAGCGCGCGCATCTATACCAAAAGCCCGTGGTCCAATAACTGGATTGAGGGAATTCGAATGGATATCAGCAACCGGCGCCCACGATACGTTCACCCCAATCGATAAAAGCTCTGCAGCCATTGCCTGGCCTACGCTGTATGCTTGATCGACATACTGGGCAGCATACGGAAATTTTGTCAGTGGTCCCGGGACACGAACAACGTGACCACCTTCATGATCAATTGAGACCAGCAAATGCTCTCTTCCCGTGAGGGATCTGAACTCGTCGTATAGATGATTTAATTTGTTGACCCATCCATGAAACTTTTCACCGTGTGAAAAGTTTCTTGTAAAAAGCAGAAGACCGGCAGGTTGTAATCGTTTCAGCAGGTCTCGCTCCGTTGCCGTAATTGTAGTCCCGTGCAAACCAACAATCATGTGGGACCCAAATGGATGAAATGAGTTACTCATAAATGCCTCTGGAAAAAGTGAAAGGGTCTTTGTGGCACCATTTAGAGCATATTAGCAAAATCAGTAAACGGCCACAATCGATATCCTTGTTCTGGCAGTAGCTGTCAGTGCTGCTGAGTAGTGCCAGGGTCTCAGAACTGATTGATTTAATCACTTGAAATAATTAATTAAAAGCGAGATAGTTCCTTGGGTGTAGAAGGTGTTTCACTCGTTCGATGCTACGTTTGCGTCGGCTGGTTCCTGAAGGTGGTTGCTTTAAGGTTGTTGTGCCATACTCTTCACCCTATGACTCATTTAGACTTGGACTCAGCATTATTGTTGCGGCTTCTGACGGCCTTTTTTGGGACGGATCAAATCGTCTATGGAATGAGTCTTTATGTCATTTGTGGGGGGGACCTACCCGAGAGTTTCCTTGCTAATCACGTAGAGATGGCAAGGGGGAGGACTTGCCTTTTTACGGTAGTGGACGAGGGAGATTATCCGAAACTGGTAATCGACATCCTGCCGTATGTGGGCGGAATCGTAGAAATGGGACGCTTCGAAGAGCAGGAACTGGTAGAGCAGGCTCTGTTAAGGGCGGGAATAAAATACGTCACCATTAGCGAGGACGAATTGCGAGAATTGCAGGACCCTCGGTCTGGGTTGGACCTCTGTACATTATTGATGGCGAAAGTAGGGAGTGACTGATCACGAATGTTACAGAGTTTGAGAATTGTTGCGTTTGTTTTGCTTATCTGTATAGGGGCCGTTGCGCAGCTGTTTGGTGATCCGGTTAATCTTGGCATGGTGCAGTCTTACTCCTTCCCGCTATTGTTGTTTCTTATTGGAACATCGAGTGCCGTTCGCTGCCTTTCGCCTTTTTTTCGGATGGGATTTATTGGCGTCTTAGGGTTGCTTTTTGTTGGGCTCCTGACATTCCGATTTGTCATCAGTTATCAGTCGTCCAGGGTGCCTGCACAAGGCGCTACATTTGAGGTGGCAATTCTTGCTGGTGACTCGTTTGGAGGGCTGACTCGAGCCATCAGCGAGGAGATTCTAAGGCGAAGTCCGATACCACTGATTATAAGGACACAAAATACGCGCATTCTTGATGCTTCATTAGCAAGGAGCTTCTTGAGCGCTCATGGGGATGTAAAAGTCCTGATCTGGGGAAGCAGAGAGCTCCTTGTTTTGGAAAGGCAGATGATCCGGCCTTCACCGGTAGGTGAAGGAGTCTACTCGGTGGCTCCGCTTAATCAGTTGACCTTGATTCGCGAAGTGCCAAGGTTGCTTCTTCCTGTGGATTCTGCTTTTCATTCCTTTCTCTATCTTGCTCGACTCCTTAGCGGTATCGCGTCAAATGACAGTGATGAGATCAGCGCCTTGTCTCGAATACGAAGTGCGGCTTTTTTAAGGGGGCTGTGGCCAAGTCAAAGCCACATAGCGTACGCCTTTTGGCAAAGTGGAACCCGTCTTCTTGAATTAGGGTTGCGTTCAGAGACGGGTGGTCTGGCATATATAGAGTGCGCACTTGCCTCTTTTCGTGTTGCCTGGAGAATTCTAGTCATTAGAGACAACCACTATTTGGCAGCTGCCATTTTAAACAATCATGGGGTTGCCTTGGCAGCTAAGGGGGTCCTTGAAGTTGCCCCTGCTCAGCTGAGAATCGCGAGCGGGACGTTGCGACGGGGTAAAAAGATAGCAAAGGCCATGAAATTTGAGTCTTCGCATTTGAATGCAGAGGAAGACCGGCTTTTTGTGGGTGATGCATTGTCCCGGAATCTGCGGATACTGGGCGATTATGGTATCTGGAACGAATTGCCGTCAGTTAAGAAGGTGCTAAAAGTGTCTAAACGTAGGGATCAGAAGAAAGGAGATACGGAAAATGGCTGATAGGGAAAAGATGGTACGGGATCATCTCAAGTTAACAATCGACCAAACTAACTTTCAAGACTTTGGCAGTAAGCATCAAGGTAAAGTTCGTGACAGTTATTCCCGCAAAGGTGTGCGCTACCTGGTAGCTACTGATCGTCTAAGTTGTTTTGACCGAATTATAACGACGATCCCCTTTAAGGGGCAGGTCCTAACTTCGATTGCGCATCAGAACCTATTGCTCTGCAAGGATGTAGTACCGAATCATCTGATTGATCGTCCTGACCCTAACGTAATGGTCGTCAAAGAGGCGCAGGTATTGCCGTTCGAGATGGTGGTGCGAGGGTACCTTGCAGGAGGCGGCTGGCGAAGTTATCAGACCGACGGCATGGTGAGTGGGGTACGACTCCCCTCTGGGTTGACAGAGTATTCGAAGTTACCAGCGCCTGTTATTACGCCATCAACGAAGGCCATTGTTGGACACGATGAGCCAATTTCCGACGATGAGATTGTTGCTAGCAGAAAGGTTGATAAACGTCACTGGGAATCAGCCAAGGAGTACGCGCTAGCCCTGTTCGAACTAGGAACAGCTCTTGCGAATGAGCGCGGCCTTATTTTAGCTGATACCAAGTATGAATTTGGCGTGTATCAGGGTGAGGTGATTCTTGTTGACGAGGTTCATACTATTGATTGTTCTCGCTACTGGAAGAAGGAATCTTATCAGAGGTTGCGAAGTGCCGGAGAGGCGCCGGAGATGTTAGATAAAGAGGTTGCTCGTCGCTGGTTAGTAGCGCGGGGGTTTAAGGGTGAGGGTGAGTTGCCTGTGATTCCCGACGAGTGGCGACTGGAAGTAGGTATGCATTATTTGAAGTCGGCAGATATGATTCTCGGGCAGGAAGTCTGGCCGGTTGAGGGCGATCCTGATAAGCGCTTGGGAGAGTTTGTGGGGCGTGAAGGTAGTTGAGGGGCGAGTCTCTAGCTTGTTGGGTGGATTAGGGTGCAGGGGAAAACCCAGTCCCTGAATTCAGCCGGTTAGTTGAAATAGGGGTCTTCACAAGACGTAGAAGGTGATCGCATGTAATGAGGAATCAGGAGTTCGGCGTAGTTAGTGTCGCCCATCGCTTTCTTCGGCCTGCTTACTTCTAAACAAAACAGGGTAGCCCGTTTTGTCGGAGCCAAAACAAATCCGAAGCAGCGGGGTAGAGAGGAATCGCCATGCGGCCAGGGGGCACCTAATCGGTGAATAGCCGCGCTTCTTGGTCGTAGGCATATAACACCTTCTTTCTTGGAACCTTTGAGAGCCTAGGAGCTTTCGGCGCGAGCTGAAGGCCAGCCAAAACCCGACTTTATTAGCCATGATTATTCTGCCTCTATCGGTTCAGCCTATACCTATTCCATCTATCCTGAAGGAAACTGCTCTTTTTAGGTTCAACTTTTCCTAAAATTATGTAAGGTTTTTTACTAAAACAACCGTCCCTGATGAAAAGAGAGAGAGTATGAGGCGTGTGTTAATTGGGAGGCATTTCAAATGATTAAGCGGCTGAACTGGTTACTTTTCGCAGCCCTATTCATATTGCCTTTGCCCTTACTGGCTCAATATGACTTTACCGGCGATGGCATCGATGAGCTTTTACATGTGGCTGAGGATGAGAGTGGTTTGATTCAATGGCAGGTGCTTGACCTAGTTACGGGTGAAAATCGTATTTTGGGGTATTTTGGGAAGCCGGGGGATCAGTTCGCAGTAGGCCATTGGCTTGAAACTGACGAGCCTACCATCGGTGTTATCACCCATGGAGAGCAAGGCGATATTTCTCAAGATGAGCGCTTTAGGCTCAAGGTGCCGCTGGATATTATAAATCATGCTGAATCGGCAATCACTAATCTTCAGCGAGGAGAGCGGGCTAGCGTTGTATCTAGTGCGGATTTTGATGGCAATGGTTTATCTGACGTAGCGGTGGTACGACGCGGCCATAAAAAGAGAGCTCTCTGGCAGATAACTTTTAATCCCCTTAGTTCTCAAAAAATCCGCAAAAGTAGCTTAGCCTTTGGCACTGCGGCTGAGCGGCCTTTTACCTTCAAATTTCGCTCCAGCAAAGAATCTTTGGCGCGACTCAAAGTACCCACAAACGAGCAACGGGCAATCACCCTATGGCACTGCCGCTTTCCCTGTAAACGCCAGCGGCGCTTACGTATCAGTCAAGATATAGTTGACCCAATCAATGTAAATATTCAAATCTTACGTGGCGATGGTAACAAGCCCGGGCAAGTCTACAGCGCCACTTCTCGTCGAGACTCCCTCGTCTTTATCAATGAAACCGAAACTGAACAAGAGGTCACTTTCTTGAGCTCCCGCGGCAGACTCGAAAGCAAAGCAACTGCAGATAAAACTGCTGCAATTGTAGTCGGAAATTTTGGCGAAGCCGTACTAGTTGAAGTTAACAACAAGCAAGTCCAACTAATCTACCAAGTTACCGGTGAAAAAGTAGTCATTCCTGGTACAGTTAATAAGCCAGTACTTGGAGCTGTTATTCGGGATTATTCTCAAGATTATGAGAAACTACCACTAGCGCCTACTAGAACCGCCAGGCCTACGGCTACGTTAGTTCCTGTGTGAAAACTAATGAATTTTTATTTTTAAGGTGCGGGAGGGTTCAATAAGAACACGGTATTTTTTATTTTTAAGGCAATTGTACCGGACG
>JBIIDM010000058.1:0-18323 GCA_044238365.1 Bdellovibrionota bacterium
GCTTTAGACATGTAGCCCGAATCATAGAAATAATTAAACATAACTTGCTAATTTTAGAGGAGCACGGACAGAACTATACATTTCAAATCATTTCTCCGTTCCTTATGATTTTTGAGGAGGAGGGGGTACACTTGTAAACGCTCGCTTAACCGGGATTATTCACGAGACCGCACCACCAGAGTGATGCATTTCGTGAATAATCCGGGCTAACTTCTTACGTCGAATCTCAGATTCGAAGGCAGGTACGATTGACTTTAAGGAGACACGAAACAATATGAACACCGCAACTCGTGAAATTATGTGGAACGTCCACTCAGTGTGGGATGCTGTTTTAATGTATTCTTTTATGTTAGTTGCACTAGCAATAGCTACTGTAGGAATTATCAGCCGTGCAGAGATGTGGGCAGAGGGATCTGAAGCGCCAGAAACCAAAGGGTCCATTATTACGCGGCTGGATAAATTATGTGTTGAGGGTCTCTTTCAACGAAAAGTTGTGCGGCAAGGAATACAGGCAGCATTCCACACCATGATCTATCTGGGCTTTCTGGTACTATTGTTTACCACGACTATGGTGTTCATTGACCATGATCTCGGATTCAGAATCTATCAAGGAAGATTCTACCTAGCAGTAACCATAATGAGTGATATATTCGGTGTGATCCTTCTGCTTGGGGTAGCAATTGCCTGGTACCGACGAAAAATTCTGATCACCGACAAAATTCATAACCGCCCCCTTGATGGTCTGGCACTTATAGTCCTAGCAGTCCTGGTAATTCAGGGCTATCTGTTAGAAGGGTTAAGAATTCACGTTACTCACGATCCATGGGCCTGGTATTCCCCCATAGGACTTATAACCTCAAAATTGCTCTGGGGACTCTCTCCTCTTTCAGCCTCGGTCTTGCATTATCTAATCTGGTGGTTCCATACACTTACTGTATTCAGCGTACTAGCTGTCTTTCCTTATACAAAATTTTTTCATATTATTTCCAGTTCTGCGAATCTCTACTTCCAGGATCTTCATCGGGCAAATGGCACGATGAAGAACATTGGGGACCTTGAAAAAATCATCGAGGAAGCTGATGATTTTTCAATCGGTGCCAACTCGCTAAAGGAATTTTCCTGGAAACAACTCTTAAGTCTTGATGCCTGCACCAGCTGCGGTCGTTGTCAGGATGCCTGCCCAGCCTATGCCGCCGGAACACCGCTTTCTCCGAAATGGGTCATACTTGACACTCGCAATCATGCCCTCGCTGTGCATGCATCCAAAGTCAGATACGATTCGTGGATTCCAGTAGTGCTGCAAAAGCTTGATATATGGCTTATTAACAATCTGCTTTTAAAGGGAAGCGGTGCTCGACCTTTGAATAGGGAAAATCTCTCACTCTTCGAAGCCAGTGGAGAGTATAGGGCAATCAACAAACGGGTGCAGACCTCGGTTAGAACGTTAGGCGGGACAATGGAATCCCCGATCGCCGATGGTGTAATGGACCAGGACGTCTTCTGGTCATGTACGACCTGTATGGCCTGCGTTGAAGCGTGTCCGGTTGGCATAAGCCCTATGGACGAGATACTGGACATACGGCGCTCGCTCACGCTCATGTCAGGTTCTCTTCCCTCTGAAGCTCAGGGGACCATGAGAGCTCTCGAAACCCGCGGAAACCCTTATGGGCCACGCGAGGCACGAGGAGACTGGGCAAAGGATCTCGACATAAGATTCCTTCAACCAGGCGAGAAGGTAGACTACCTGTATTGGGTTGGGTGCGTTTCCGCATTTGACCAGCGCAAACAAAAGATAGCCCGCGCAATGAGTGAGATTATGAAGCAGGCAGGAATTTCATTCGGAATACTTGGCTCACTCGAATCATGTACCGGTGACCCTGCGCGAAGGCTAGGAGAAGAAAATCTTTTTCAAACTCTAACAAAAGGAAATCTGGGGGTTTTACAGTCCGTTGAATTCGACACGCTCGTAACTAATTGCCCTCACTGTTTCAACACGCTTGAGAACGAATATGGTGAATTTGGGCCACTACAGAAGAATGGCAAGACTCCAGAGATCATCCACCACTCGGTTCTGCTGGATCGTCTCATTAAGGCTGAAAGAATCACTCTTAGTGAATCCACGGCAACCGTCACTTTTCATGATCCTTGCTACCTGGGACGCTATAACGGGGAATACGACGCTCCCCGTAATACCCTGAAATCAATCCCAGGCTTAAAAGTACTGGAGATGGATCGTAGCAGGGAAAAGGCGATGTGTTGTGGAGCAGGCGGAGGACACTTCTGGATGGACCTGAAAAATGGAGAAACTCGCATTAACACGCTAAGAGTCGAACAGGCAGCGGAGACAAAAGCTTCGTGCATTGCTACGGCGTGTCCGTTCTGCATGCAGATGCTTGAGGATGGGACAAAGTTAACCTCGAGAGATGGAGATTTGAAGGTGCTTGATATTGCGGAGCTGGTGGCGGAGGGGATGGTGAGATAAGAAGGAAGTAAGCGAAAAGGGGGTTAAGATGTGATGTGCTCAAGTGAGACATCAGAAAACCCCCTTTTCACTCTGCCACATATTATTTCATTAAAAACAGCTAACACCCTAATAGTACACGAAATAATTAGCAAATATCTCTACGAGATTCTGAATTACCTAATCCCTGAACTATCCGGCAGTCCCTACTATTGACTGCAACTTGCAAATCAGACTCTCAGATATGCCCCCGTCGTACCCCCACTACCTTTAGTCACTCGAAGCACAACGGGGACTCTCTGCTTGTAGGCTACCTACAACACAGCTTCCTTCAAAGACTTCGCAGGTGTGAACCTTACTTTCTTCTTTGCTGGAACTTTGATCTTAATCTCTGGCTCACCTGGCTTCGGCATTACACGAGCCTTGGTTTTACGAACAAACATTTTTCCGATGCCTGGAAGTGGTATCTTATAACCCTTCTTTAATGTTTCAGTGATGAGCTCAGAAAAATCTGTCATAAACTCTTTCGCCTGCGTGCGCTTAGCGAATCCGCAATATGCTTGCAAGTTTTCCATAAACTCTGTTTGAGTATACGTACCCGAAGCTGCTTTCGGCTTTGTAACTTTACGGCTCTTCTTTGGCGCCTCTACTACAGCTTTTTCCTTTTTAGCCGGAGCTGGCTTTGCGATCTTTTTTGCTGATGCTGGCTTCTTTGCAGTAGCCTTTTTGGCTTTGATTGCCATATGTAGTTACCCTTCAAAAATAAAAAACATTACTGGTCACGACTATTAGTCTTGAATCTAATCGCGACAATATTCGTCCAACATGGATTAAAAGCAAATCTTTTTTCTGTAGGAAAGACTTTTTTTCAATTTTACCGCTATTTTTACAAGTTTTTTAGAAAAATATGTTTTTTTTCTCAATTTTGCCTCTTTTCAGACATAAACAGCAGGTCTCCACTTTGAAACCCCAGTACATTTCGAATGTTTTTTGTGCGATCTTGCAAAAGGATGAACGTTCGAAAGTGATAAATTCCAACGTGGTAGGAAGCCTCGAAATGAATTTATTTGTGGCCAAGGGGTACGACTCTTAGTATTCTCTGATGTATAGTATAGGCGATTTATCACGCGGAGAAGGGACTCTAAAGAGTCAGGAGGTTAACAAAATCTCAGTCGTTAGCGCCAGATAATTTATGAAGGATGGAACTGGGTAGCTTTTTCTTCAGAGGGGCGCTCTGTCTTGAGGAACGGGTTCTTCTCGGTTTTTTGCACTTTCCATTCCTTGTCAAGTTACTTTCATTGGTATCCAGTATTCTCTCTTTTGAATGCTTACGATTATGAAAACAATCCGCCAAACTAACCCTCAGCGACAACGAAAAATGAACACATATACGGAAAAATACCTTCAAATTATCTTTGCGCTCACCATTTCACTTGTGGGGATTATTCGCGAACCAGCGCAAGCACAGGGCTCATATGCCACGCACTCGTCCCCCCGAGCTGGAATCTCAATAAGCCTGCCGACCGATCTGGTTCGCATACCCCAGAGGGAGAACAACACCATAGTTCTATTTGCCCATTCAAACGCCGAGGATTGGCCGACACTGACCATAACCCACCACTCTGGACGATATCAGCCACCCAGTGTCAACGACCACCACAATAGGATTCTCAGAGACTATCGAAATGTCGGATTCACCGATGTCCGCCTCATCGGCACCTATGAGGGACGATTCAAATTCATGCCGAAGGAAAGACATGCTGTTGACGTCAGCTACACATCAGGAGGCCAGAAGCTCCTGGCTGATGTAACGTACGCATCGGCAGACAACAGCCATTACATCATAACGTACACGGATACCCCTACAGGTTTTTCTAGGCGGGCAACCATGCGAGAACGTATTTTGAGCTCATTTCAGATCAATCGTAATCTCCTTTCACGACCCGCAACCACAATTACTCGGCTACCCTCAGAGCTAGGGGGACGGGCCGAAAGTCAAAAGCGCTCACTACCACGCAGCGGAGATGACCACTCAACATTTAACAGCGGAAGACCCGAAAAAGGCTCAATTCTTGCGGTTATACTACTGGTGGTCGCTATCGTAGTGGGCTCGGCCTCAATGTTCCGACAAGACACTGGCGACAAAAAGTCTGGCAACGGATAGTTTCTCTCAGTCCAAAAAAAAGATTCGACGCCCTGGCACGGGTCTTTCAACTCAAAGACGCATCCTTCAGGTTGTCTAATCTCTTCGTCAAGAGGCAATTCCACTCATTGCGATGTATAATACGTCTCATACGCAAAAAAAAGTCTTTTTTGCGTATGAGAGATACTACTGTTATACCGCGCAAGGAGTAAAATAAGGCTTTTGACGAAGAGATTTTGACAACTTGGTAGACGGCTCCCTAGGCGCGGGAGCGCGTGTACCGTATAAAGCTAAAGCTCTCGCCGCTAGTAGAATCAGCCTCCAATCCTGTACCTTGAACACGGCGAAAGTCCTGACGCTCGACTTCGTGAAAGGAAGACTCGAACTCGGGGAACATGCGGTCCCCTTCCACCTCGCGTTCGATAAATGTCAGATAGACTTCGTCCCAGAGGTCCAACGTCTGCTCGTAAATACTAGCGCCACCAAAAATCCATAAAATCTGATCAGGTTTTCGATTTGCTTGGTACCATTCGATCCCCTCTCCCACACTACGCACAACAGAGCACTCTGTTGAGGGCTCTTGCGACATATCCCCTGTGTTACCCACACGGCCGGTAACAGGGCTCTCAAGGCTCGACGACACAATCAATGAAATTCTCCTTGGCAGGGGGCGAAACTTTCTCGGGAGCGACTCAAATGTTGACCGACCCATCAACACCACGTGACCGATTGTCAGTTTTGACACCCGCTTCAAATCTTCAGGCAAGTGCCAGGGCAATCCACCATCACGCCCGATTACCCTGTTTTTGGACATGGCCACAATCGCACAAATCATACAAACCCCACCTGAGAGATAAAAAAGATCACGCCTCGCAAAATTACTACGGAAGTTTTCACGGTGGGCACTCCTCAACTCTACACTGCGATAGGAAATGAAATCCGTTCGTGTGGAACATAATCCTTTAAAGTAAAGTCGGTATAAGAAAACTTAAATAGATCGCTTACTAGCGGGTTAAGCAACATACGGGGCAACGGACGAGGCTCCCGGCTAAGCTGTTCCCTAGCGCCCTCAATATGGTTGGAATAGATGTGGACATCGCCGAATGTGTGTATAAACTCATATGGTCGGTACCCCGTAACTTGGGCCACCATCATCAAAAGCAAAGCGTAACTTGCAATGTTGAATGGAACTCCCAACATTAAATCAGCCGAACGTTGATACAGCTGCAAACTCAACTGATCCTGCTTAACATAGAACTGAAAGAGCGTATGACACGCTGGAGGGGCGACTTCGGGAAGATCGGCGGGATTATACGACACAACGAGATGTCTTCGGCTATGCGGCGAACGCTTCAAAGCAGCTATCAAAAGTTGAATTTGGTCGACCTTGCGGTCCTTTCCCTGCCAGGAACGCCACTGTTTCCCATATACTGACCCTAGATCTCCTTCTGGGGTAGCCCATTCATCCCAAATCTTAACCCCTTCCTTCTGTAATGAGCTAATATTCGTCTCGCCCCGAAGAAACCAGAGCAATTCATGAATAACCGATTTCAGATGCACTTTCTTTGTTGTGACTAACGGAAATCCCTCGTTCAAATCAAATCGGAGCTGGCGACCAAAAACTGACAAAGTTCCAACACCGGTACGATCTGGACGGATTTCCGGCTCACTTCCATTCTCAAGAACGTCTCTCACCAAGGATAAATATTGTTTCATAGTCTATCGTAAATTATAAAAAACACTGAGCTCCGCAGGAACTTTTCTACGACTGTCTGGCGAACGAGGCGTAATCCTCCACACCCGACATCCAGTGAGGTATCGTAGGTGTGGCATATGAATCGTTTGACGAAGAGATCGGGAAAATCCCTGTCAATCATACAAAAAGAGCCAATCATATAAAAATAGACTGTGGCCCAACAGAAACACACAAACCTCCCTTTCGACATCCGATTGGTACCACCTCGCGGATTGATGTAACAGAGCCCTCTCCGACATGCACCCCGACTAGATCTCCTGGTTGAAGCCTGACTGAAATAATTTCACTTCTCAAACCATTGGCCGCACCTAAAGGACTTTTTATTGACTTAGCAGCTACCGATTCCTTCCCAGCCACGTGTAGCACTACCGACTCTTCAAAAGGGAAGGATCTCTCACCCCGGTGCAGCAAAACACTTCCAAGGCCATGCCTTCCAACCAGTGCTACCCCCTCCTTAATAATCAGTCCCACACAACCGACCAATAGACTACCGTGCGATCCCATATCCTTGCCAAACTGAACAACTAGCTGGTTAGCCTTGACCAAACTTCGCTGCATGGCATCAGGTAGTGGAACATTTTTATCGCTCCAGGCCAGAATTTGTAGCTCTTCGCAAAATCCCTCCAGAGCCAACCGACTCGCCGCTCGAGCCCCAACGCCCTGCTCTCCTAAAGTCCGCGAGAAAAAATACGCAAATGCTCCCGCACCGCCGCCTCGTGATCGCGGAAGGAGCCCCCAAGGGTTAAATACTACCACCGACGATCCCGGATCAAGCCGTGTCCAATCACCCATGCATTCAAGTTTGGTTAATGAGACAGGAGGATACGAAATCGCTGCCATATTTTTACCTACATTTCTGGTTAAATCCTCGCCGGGTCCCGAATTAGCCAACATATACCGGTTTCACCTCCAAAAGTCACATTTTAAAACATGGCTATATCCTTTACGGAGTAAAGTCCCTGCAAGGGGCCACATGACCAATCCAGGAAATTAGAGTCCTAAATCATTGGAACTCGCACAACTAACGTAGGAATCGCAAGTAGCTTCTACAGCCCTTAGAACCTGAGTTCGACGTAAGAACAAAGGTAAATGGTTGAAATTGCTTTAGACACGAGGCGTGCAGTGATATAAAAGCGCAGGCGCTGACAGCTTGCTACGTCGAGCATTTTATATCATGAGCAACGAAGTGGATGAAGTAATTTCAGCCATTTACCGCAGTTCTTACGTCGAACTCAGGTTAATAGCATAGCCTGGATTATTCACGAAACGCGCCTCTATAGTGATGCCAGCTCCGTGAATAATCTGGGATAGGTAACTCTCTAACATTTCACAAGATAATTGAACTAGCCCGGATCATTCACCCGAAACACTACAATCTTGGAAAAGATACAGTACTCCTATGGCCGGGTTCTTAATGAATCCGGGGCCACGGTATGGCCCGACAAAAGTAACGAAATAACGTAAAGCTTTTTGCCGGTAACGTCGTTATATACTTAGGTTATACGTTCCATCTAAATAGGAGCATCAAACACATGAATGTCGCAGGCCCCTCACTCACCGTTCCGCTTATCGGCGAGCCCCCAAAACAGAGCACTAAGGCCGACAAACCAAAGACCCCAGCCCCCCAGCCGTCTAATGACGCGTCGGTTCTAACGATTAGCCCTGAAGCTCAATCTGCGCGAGTCTTAAGCATAAGTGCCAATGAAATGCTGGCACGAATCAACAAACAACTGGGATTGCCAACTAATCAGACTGAATCGTTCCAGAATGTTACGCCCGATTCTACCGGAAAATTTGTTGTCGACGGAATTAAAGCGCTTTATGAAACCTATAAGAAGCAATTCGGGGGGGCGCTGACTGAAGACCAGTCGAAGAATTTCTTTTCGAATGTGGAGAAGGGAGTAGATAGCGGATACAACGATGCGCTCGGATTAATTAAGGAAATCGGTGCTGACAAGGTCCCGGGAGTTATGAAGGACGTTGAAGACGCCAGAATTGCGATAAATCGAGAGCTAAGCGCCTTTAAGGAAGATCTAATGAAATCCTTCAAGTCACCCTCGCCCGCGGCAAAAAATGAAAGTTCTCCCCCAGAGCCTAATGCATAGTTTTCTGTCCGAATAGTTCAGGGGGGGCGGACGAGTTGCTCTCAGAATAATTTTCCGCGTGACGTACCGGGGCCGAACACATGGACGTCTGAAGGGTTTTTGCGTTGAGGAATCACCGTCCACGAGTGAACTCCTGAAAACTTCGGAAATAACCCTTTTCTAAACTAAAGCACTGGTGAGATTTTTGATTAGGAACGCGCCAAATTTGTTTTGGATTGCCCCCAATCTACGATAGAGCTTTCCAATTGGCATTAGACCAGAGCGCCATGCACAAGAAGCTCAGTCAATTCTCCTCTTTCTCTGTGACGCTTCGCATGTCGAATCAGTTCGGAGAAGTAGCATTCAATTGCAATATTGTTCTAAAATGCGTGCGACCAGAAACAGTACTTTGAAGCGACCTTTAAACCGACGCTTTAATACTGTTAAAGTACGAAGAAACTACCTTATAAAAAAGAACAACTAATTCAGCCGCCTAAATCTTTCTACGTGGCTAAGCAAACATGCTATATATCAGGCCAAACCGTACCACCATTCTCAATAAAACAACCTTCTAAATGCTCGAGAGAATATTTTTCTGAAATCTCTAAATTTTTTCTTAATTGTTTGACTCAGAATTTGTCAGTGCCACATACTGAGAAAGTTGGTTAAGGAAGATGTTCATTTGCTGCTTGTTTGCGAGAAAAGCGATAGCTCCTCGGTTCGTGTTGCCTATTGCTCAGTAGCTCTACACCTGGGGGCCTATCTAACTGAGCTTCACACAGAGACCGGGCAGAAGCTCAAGTCGATTTGTCCCTCAAATAACGGTCTATTTGTTACAACCGTATTGTTACAACCGTATTGTTACAACCGTATTGTTACAACCGTAGTACGAAAGAGAGCCTGTCAGTATCAGCTCACGCGTTACACAGTTCGTATCAGTAGTATTAGGATCTCACGAACCTTACACCACTCGCACTTGGTTTTCATTGAATCTCACAATTTTTGTTCAATCCCTTCAAGCCTCATTTGAGGTAATAGGGTTTTGTGCGCTCTAGTTTTGCTCATTATTGAACAGGTATAATTTAGTTAAACGTATATATTACCAGGAATAAAGGCTTATGAAATTTTGGTCGAACTCTGATGTGCCTCAGGCAGGAACAAATATCCCCGAAAAGCGTCTCCTTGCGGCGGTACTCCAACGAGCAATTACCGATTTTCTCAGTGGGGAGGGCGAAGTTGAAGAAGGCGCTCGCCTCTGGATCCAGGAAGAGGAACCTTATGATTCACCTCTTACATTTTCCTTTATCTGTGAAGCTCTGGACCTAGACCATCAGTGCTTGAGAAAGGCGATCTTTGCACAGAGAACTTCTGCGAAGTCAGAGCTTTTCAGCGAAAACGCACTAACAATGTAACTTCTCAGAGGGTGCCGCTTAACGCGACGCCCGTTTTTTTCCCAATCTAAGACTCTCGATTTTCCCAGTGAAGGTGATAAGAACCAAAACGCCACGTGAGTATATTTCAACGAACAACCGCTCTCCTGTACGCGTTGTCATGAAGTCAAGAAAATAAATCCTTCTAGTTGACCCCTCACCTAGGCAAGGATTTATTTTCTTGACTTCATGACAACGCGCATGTCTCCTCTTTTCGCCAGCCTGGTGAACTACGAAAGCCGTTAACCTAGTGGATGCGGTTTTGAGATTTTTTACCTTAAAGACTCATTTCTTTTCCGCCCTATGCTCCAGTCTCTCCCATACAGTGCTTGTATCCAATACAGTGCTTGTATCCAATACAGTGCTTCTCATAATAATTTTAAACTGCATTATTTATGAGAAGCATCATACATGCCTGAATCGAATAGTAGGTCGAGCACTTTACTGACTGAAAAGCCGACAAACGATTAGTTGAGACCTACCTGAACATCAACTTTGTAAGTCTTGTTATCTTCCAAAATCACAAAGTCTTAGGTCGACGTTTTCCTCGCAGAATCCGGGAATTCTTAACATTGAAGAGTCCAATTCGTAAATATGCAGCATCAACTCCCAGCGCCTCACAAACGTTATTGAATGAAAAGACGTAATATTCCTCGGTCCGGGTTATCCATGTACACGCTTCTCTGTATTTGACACGAGCCTCGCTCCCTTCCGCGTTTGCTAAACATAAAAACGTCTGGATCCCATCAAATAAGATTGCCGAGAGTAACTCTCGTTCCGGCCCAGTTGCATACCCCCCACTGATCTCGATCACTTCCTCGATAAATCTATACCCATCAAATACAGCTTCATCACTTCCTGATTCGACGTATCCAAGCCTCATATGCTTCCTCCATGGAGCTTTTGAAACCCATCCCCAAAGGCTGATTAGAGAAAAGAATTTTAGTGAGAACGTTTTCAGGCGAAATCCCCCTCCCCTCGCTGATATAAACACAGCAAGCAAATGAGGAGTTCAAACTGCGCTAGCTAGCACAAAACGCCTCAACCTAAAACCTTTAATATCACCTGGAGAGGACCCTTATTGTTCTAATAATATGATGCAGAAAGGAGCAGAAATGAAAGAAAAATGGATCGTTTAATTGACATTTTTTTACAACTCGGTTTACAGGCCCACTCTATCCGAAAAAGCCTTACATGGTCTCGTTCGAGAGTTTCAAGATAAAATTCGGCCCCTCTTCCTAGGGCATATCATAGCTCCCGCGGACTATAAGCATTGCTATATCGTGAGGGGCCACGCGTTCATGGCAGAGGTTCTCAAATCTGTTCGTCAAACAGGTTGCTTTGCTCCTTGAGAGCTTAGAAGCCTGAGTTCGACGTAAGAACAAAGGTAAATGGTTGAAATTGCTTTAGACACGAGGCGTGCAGTGATATAAAAGCGCAGGCTGACAGCTTGCTACGTCGAGCATTTTATATCATGAGCAACGAAGTGGATGAAGTAATTTCAGCCATTTACCGCAGTTCTTACGTCGAACTCAGGTTAGAAGGTAGTTCGGTAGCAGCTATCCCCACTCGGCGCTCGGGCCCAGGGACTTCGTCCCTCTTCGCTGATCGCGAATGAGGCGTGGCACTTCATGTCGCAGTGAAAGAAATTGCTTCTTGACGAAGAAATATTCCCCCGGGCAAACCAGCTAAAGTTCGCGGGAGTGTTTCACAAAGAGACCAGCTAACCTGCGCTATGAGGGGGGTACGAGCCCTTAGCATTTTAGCTTCTGGACTTTAAGTAGTCACCATATTGAGGGAGGGTATTAACCCAAATCCAAACAGAGAAATATTAAAGATTCACTTCGCTTTCAGGAAAAATTGCACTCTTAACTGGAAAAAGCGAGCCGCCTTTAAAAAAACCCGAGCAGTAAAAGTATTGAGTCTTTACGAAAAAAAAAATTTTTTTTATGCAAAGATTCACTATATTTTTATTGCTCTGGAGATGATGGATAGTTAATGAATCTAGCACAATAAGGCTACCAGCTAGCCTTAGTTATCCCTGGTATAAAGCCCTTATGTGCAAATTCACGGAACACTATACGCGATATCATGAACTTCTTATATACACCGCGAGGTCGACCACTTATCTGACATCGATTCCGAACTCGTTCGGCAGCGCCGTTCTTTGGAAGTGACTGTAATTTCATACGAGCCTTAAATCGCTCTTCCTCTGTTAGAGAGCTATCCAAGGCTCTAGTACGTAGCTCAGC
The DNA here is from genome assembly GCA_044238365.1 of Bdellovibrionota bacterium. Lineage (GTDB taxonomy): Bacteria > Bdellovibrionota_C > UBA2361 > UBA2361 > JBIIDM01 > JBIIDM01. Next base: position 12,127 of record JBIIDM010000058.1, read on the forward strand.
TCTTATGGGAGCCTGGTGCGCAGCCATCTTCGCGCGTTTCTTATTTCTTGCGAGCATGCTCTTTTTAGCCATAATCCTATTCTTCTACAAATTACCAATTGCTATTACACAGCACTTGTCAAATTAAGTGCGCACCACATAAACACGTCTCTGGTGACGTGTAATAGCTATAATCACTAGCACACACCAGTCAAAGTCCTACACCAGCGGGACTCTACCGGATAATGATCCTCATGTCCACCACCCAAGCCCTCATACCTACAAAGCCAGAAAAATTTCTTTGTTACATAGGGAGAACTTAAATTAGAGGCGAGGCCGGTCGTACGGTGGTTCAAGGCGCAAGAGTTACTATCGCGCACGCGAACCCTCAGCAGCGAAGTAAATTAACAATTACAGCTAGCTACGAAAGTTCTTGCTTCCGAAATGATGTGTCACGGTGGGTTTCCTTGAGTATTGCATTTAAACCTAAAAAGTGGATCTGAGATGTACTCAGCACTATGCTTCCGGCAGAAAGTGCACTGACATTGACGAGGTACGAACGCTCCTCTTGGGAAAGTGGTGCTTAGCCGCACTTCGATATTACCACAATGACACGCCCCAACAATCAATCGTTTTTCCGTCATTACTACCCTAAGAGAAAGCGTAAGGATCGCGAGGGTACCTCAATAGCTAGAAAAGTAAACACTTAAGCAAATCGAGGTCTGCATTCGAGTTCGGGTTCTATTGCGTTAATACCATCTAATGCTGTGTATGCTTTACTGCCGGCGTAACCACCGAAAGCATACTTAACAATGGCGGACTAACAAACGAATCAAGTATTGAAAAATATTCCCTTCCCCCGGGCGGCGCCTTCTGGTAAGCAATCGCTAAAATCGATAAAAATGTCTTTATTTCTTCAGGAGAGGGCGGCCTCGAATTATGGACGACCTCAGTAACGTACCTTATAAACTCTACCCTGGGTTCAAGGGCCCTCGGTATTTTCTTTGGTGAAACTCCAACCGCCCGTTTGCAACCTCTCGTAAATCGCTCTGCCAAAGATCGACAAACTGAGCATTTCTCCGCAGAGCGAATTCCTCCTCCGCCGCCACGAACGGTTCCTGAAACGATAGGAAGCACATACCCCCCCCACCCATCACGATCAAAATACCGACAGGTCTCTTCAAAGAAAGTTGCCGAAAACAGCTTTACGTTCGACGCAGGAACGCTCGTTGGAGTGGAGCTTACTATCGGCGTCTTCTTCCCGCGCACTGCCTTGCCTGTTTCGCAAGAACCCTCTTCTGAGACAATAATTAAACAAAGGAGCAGAACGATACTTAGTAGTCGGTTGAGACTCCTACTCACAAGGCAGTCGTGGTGTCTGATGTGTGAATTATCAGAAAACACGTCTACTCTTAAGCCGCGGTTCAACGTGCCATCTGTTTCCAAGGTTTGAGGTACCCTGAAGAGAAGTAATCGGAAAAAAGAAACGGATAACATTCGTGAGATACCGAATACGGGCCAAGAAACACCTTCTCGTCTCAATTTAATTAGCCCCATCAGCGAAAAAGGACGAAGTCCCTGGGCCAGAGCGCCGAGCGGGAATAGCTACTGGCCAAAGCTATCTGGGCAGGCACTATTCGCACCCCAATTATCTCTTCCCCGTAGAGCCAAAACCACTGACTCCTCGCAAAGTTGATCCCAAATCGCCTAGAAAGTCGACTGGACCTCCCTTGGTCGTACAAGGAATAATCAGGAGCTGCGCAATACGATCTCCTTTAACAACATGAAACGGCAACACACCGTGATTGGTAAGAACTATCTTAAGTTCACCCCGATATCCTTCGTCGATTACCCCTCCGGACGATGCGATCGACTGGATCGCCATACTACTGCGATCCTTTACAATCCCTACAAATCCGGTGGGAACCGCCAAATGAACCCCGGTAGAAACCAATACAGTGGTATGAGGCGACAGTAGCAAATCCTCTGAAGATCTAAGATCGAATCCAGCATCGCCATTTTTCGGGCACCTGAACCACTCATCCTCAATGACACCCTTAACTTTATCAGCCACATACCAGCGAAGCACCGGCTCATGAGAGTGAAAAGACTGTGATAATACTACTTCTGCCGATTCCATTACTGTGCCGCTTCCGCCCTCTCCGCAATGGCGTCTTTCATAGATAGACGCACCTTTCCTTGTCTATCGATATCCAACACCTTAACCCAGACAATATCACCTTCCTGAAGAACATCAGAAACTTGTTGCACTCGGCCTTCACTCAGTTGTGAAATATGCACGAGACCATCAGTTCCGGGAATAACTTCCACGAAAGCACCAAAGTCCACAATTCTCTTAACAACACCCTCGTATAGCTTACCGATGACCACCTCTTGGGTTAGGCCCTCAATGATTTGAACGGCTGACTCAACTCCCTTCTGGCTACTACTTGCAACACTTATAGTTCCGTCATCACTAACATCAATTTTAACACCACATGACTCAGTGATGGAGCGTATCATCTTACCACCGGGCCCAATGATATCTCGCACCTTGTCAGGGTTTATCTTTAAAACCACAATTCTAGGCGCGTACTCGCTGAGCTTTCCACGAGTTTCGTTTATAGCCTTCTTCATTTCTCCAAGGATATGAAGTCGTCCCTCTCGTGCCTGCGAAAGAGCCTGAGCCATAATCTCTCTTGTTAGCCCCTTGACCTTAATGTCCATCTGAATTGCTGTGACACCAACCTCAGTTCCGCAGACCTTAAAATCCATATCGCCAAGGTGATCTTCATCGCCAAGAATGTCCGTCAAGACAGCGAAACTACCGTCTTTCTCGACGAGCAATCCCATTGCTACTCCCCCAACGGCACTCTTAATGGGTACGCCTGCATCCATCAACGCGAGACTGGCTCCACAAACCGTAGCCATGGAGCTCGATCCGTTACTCTCGGTAATCTCGGAAACAACTCGCACTACATAGGGAAATTCCCTGATCGTAGGCATAATAGCGGCTACAGCGCGTTCCGCAAGTGCGCCATGACCGACCTCTCGTCGACCTGCGCCTCTAAGGGGCTTACACTCTCCCACAGAAAAAGGTGGGAAGTTATAATGCAACATAAAGGTCTTTGATGTCTCGCCTTCGAGACCATCGAGACGCTGAGCTTCCTGTTCGGTTCCAAGAGTAATAGCAACCAAGCCCTGTGTTTCACCGCGAGTAAAGAGTGATGAACCATGGACCCTTGGCAGCAGGCCAAGATCGATTGAAATCGGCCGAACTGTCTTTGTATCTCGACCATCAATTCGCACACCCTTTTCGAACACCATCTTCCTTACAGCATCGGAAAGTGCAGCATCATAATAGCGAGCTACAAGCATTACATGCCTTGCCTGATCCATGGATGGACTGACTTCGCTCGCCATTGCGACACGAAGTGCTTCACCAAGTTGGCCAATCTGCTTGGAGCGATCTCCCTTGGCAACCACTGATACAACCCCGTCGATCTTTCCTTTCAGAAATACATCCACTTTACCCTTGAGAACCTCGTCGTCGTCTGAAACAATCACTTGTTTTGGCTGACCGACTGCCCTCTGAAGTTCAAGCTGCATATCAAGCAACGGCTGCAATGCCCGATGGGCCTCAAACAATATATCCAAAACTTCAGTCTCGGGAACCTGGCTTGCATCACCTTCAACCATGACCAATGCATCACGGCTACCCGCTACAATGAAAGAAAGATCTGACTTCTGAAGCAACTCATTAGACGGATTAAAAACTACCTTGCCGTCGATACGGCCTACTCGAACACCCGCTACTGGGCCTTCAAAAGGAAGTTCCGACACCGTGAGGGCCGCCGATGCACCAAGAAGAGAGAGGATATCAGGGCTATTAACTTTATCTATCGAGAGCACAGTGGCTATTACCTGTACTTCTCTGCGGTATCCCTTTGGAAATAAAGGTCTACAAGGACGGTCTATCAGTCGAGAAACTAATATCTCGTGCTCGCTGAGCTTTCCTTCTCGCTTGAAGAACCCACCCGGAATTTTTCCAGCCGCATAGGCCTTTTCAATATAATCTACTGATAATGGGAAAAAATCGCCGTCACGAAAACCCCCACCACACGCTGTAACAAGCACGACCGTACCACCGGCCTGTACCAGAGCCGATCCATGCGCCAGCTTGGCAATTCTTCCACATTCAATTGATATTTTCGTACCGTGGAAATCTATTTCAACTTTTTTCATTCTACCTTTTAATCCAAATCTTCTTTTTATCAGTTACATCACCTTCAGAACTGCGATGTTATAGAAGGGGGGCCTGCCTACGACCGAACAATCATTCTAGTAGACCCTTATTTTACTGCCACAACTCCCTTCAAAAATGACAATTTAAGCACACCGACGCCGCAGCACTTCTTGCACTTACTACTACGATGCTGCAAACCATAATTTGCTAGGTTTAGGGCTTCTGTGATCCTAAAATGTTCAGAACGATCAACCAAGAAACAGCGCAAGGCGAAATTACAACAGAGCACGTTAGGGTAAGGGAGGTAACGCTTTCAAAGTCGAGAAAACACTCGAACCAAAAAAGTAGATCCTCCGCCTCAGGAAGCCATAAAGCCCGCGATAAACAAACGAAGCCCGTTGAGCTAGAAATTGGTCAACGATACCGTTCCGCAAAATATAGACAATTATTACATTGACTAAATTTGCTTCCTGATTCAGCGATTGATATCTAACAAAGATTGCTCTTTGTCCCGATAGAGCAAATCTCCTCAGGCGTTAATTTCCGGAGAACTTCCGGTATGATACTTTTTCAGGTTTTGCGCTGCATTAATGTCTCTGTCATGCAAAGAAGAGCAGTCTCTGGGCAACACCACTCTCTTATGCGCAGATTCATATCAGCCATCACATAATCACATCCACTACACGTCTTGCTTGAAGCAAAAAACCGAGGAGCGACGACAAGCTGTGAGCCATACCATTTGGTTTTGTACTCAAGCTGCCTGCGAAACTCCCCCCCATCCAGCATCAGCAATGTGACGCGAAAGTTTCCGGTTCTGCATCATCCCCTTCACCTGTAAATCCTCTATCACTATCACTGCCTTGGTTTTTGCCAGTTTTGTGGAGGTTTTGCCCATTCACTCAATTTCATGTACGGACACATCTCATATTTGTAAATAAAAGTCTATAGATTACTACTTTTTATTGAGCAGTTTTCAACCCCTGAAGCGAACTTTAAAGAATGAGCCGTCCAGGAAGCCTTGCCGTCCAAACAACTTATTTTCTAAGACCCAACGCCGCGAGCATGCTTTTATAACTCTCAGGATTGCTTTCCTTGAGGTATGATAGCAATTTTTTACGTCGCGAAATAAGCCTCATCATTCCCCTGCGAGAATGCTTATCATCCCTATGTTTTTCGAAATGACCGGTCAATTGCACAATTCTATCGGTCAACAGCGCGATTTGCACCTCGGAGGATCCACAGTCGCTCTCGGACTTTTTAAAAATCCCGGCGATTTCCGCACGAGACTTACCCGCTATCCCTTCCCTGGACACTTCTACTGTCATGAGTTATTACTCCCTAATTCACAAAAATCATACACCACCTACAAACCCGGACCACTTTTATCCAGTCCCTAACGAACCAGACATACTAGATAAACCGAGCGAGAGACTATCCAAAAATGAAACCTTAGCACTAACGAATAAGCGGAAATTGCTGCACATAATGTCTACAACTTCAGCTCAGTATGCCCAAGCACGCCCACTTGTGGATAGCCTCTACGACGCACCAAACAGTTCTTAAGCCCTTATCTTTACACTCAAGCGGCGACAAAGGCAAATAGTAGCGACTCCCAAGATAGAAAAAGTCTCGATCAAAAACTAACATTCTCTTACTTAATATACCGGTTTCATTTCAAAAAAATCCTAAAAAACGAGAAGACAGTATATCCTTTGTGGAGCAACGCCCCCGGAAGGAACAAGCCCAATAAAATCAATATGGCCCATTCCAGCAAATAAAGTCTTCAGACACTTTGAATTGGAATGGGTATACATCATGCCGATCGGAAATCGATCAGGTCTTCAGCTACTGTTTACTATCAAGACTGGTAACTACTCAGGTACCCCCAATATAAATGCGCCCCAAAAGCGAGCTAACAATTTGTAACTGCCAGGGATTTTTTCAAGGTCGAGGAAAGTGATTGTTTTGTGAA
>JBIIDM010000215.1:0-5286 GCA_044238365.1 Bdellovibrionota bacterium
ACCAGCGCTCCCTTCTTGGGGCTCGGCAGAAGAATGGTGCTCTCGATATGTTGGAATATGTGATCAACGCCTCGGTGTCTGAGGGTGCCACAAAAGAAGAATGTTGGGTGAAGAACTCACCAAGCAGTGGGCCAATACCCCACGCCGAAAAAACCGAATATAAGTAGTAATCTTCACACAGCAACTACGTAGTTCCTGTGTAAGGAATATTAATGTATTGAAAATATTGCCAAAAGAGGAGAAGAATAGGTGTTAGTTTTTACCGGTAATGTTAAGATTTTTTTGAAAAAGGCAGTCAAAACAGTAATAACCCGGTAAAAACTAATGAGAATTAGGTCACAACTTCAGCTATATTTCAAGCCACAAAGTTTATTAACGACAGTATCGTTGGAACTTGAAGAATCTTCTAAGCTTCTTCAAGTTCTTACCTGAATATAGAGAAATTGAAATACTTCAAAGTCTAAAAATACATAATGGCACAATACATAATGGCACACTGGGGGAGTCTTAACTCAACCCCTAAGGTAAAAAAATATATGGAGCTGAAGGGGCTCGAACCCTTGACCCCTGGCTTGCAAAGCCAGTGCTCTACCAACTGAGCTACAGCCCCATAATAAATGGTCTCAAAACAAACTTCCGGACTATACACTTCCGGACTACAAAATGTCACGACTACAAATGTGGTGGGCCAGGGTGGACTCGAACCACCGACCTCACGCTTATCAGGCGTGTACTCTAACCAGCTGAGCTACTAGCCCATTTGTTTCCCAACGAGGGAGGAAGCTACATTGCTTCAGGACTGATGTCAAGCGTACATTGCCGGATTTGTTTGATCAAAGTGGGGCTTTTTTTCACCTGTTCTATAAGAGAATTTCCCACGTACGGCCTTATAAATGTCTGTATTCAGGTACGGGGAGGTGAACCACTTCAGGGAGTCTGCTAGACTGCGGACGTTTGGTAACGTTGATTGCCGTTTTTGCTAACGCATCTTTAAAGAGGACAACATGACTTCTGCTTTGAACCGCCTACTTGGTATTTCCGTGTGTGCGCCCGGTATGACCGAGGGAGGGGCAGCCCTTGATTCTGGTTTTCAGGGGACTGAATTCGGCCAGAGGCATCGGGAGAAATCTGGTGCTCGATGGCTGATGTGTGCTCCGACCCATTTTGGAGTGAGTTATGAGATAAACCCATGGATGTCGGTGAAAATCGTTCCTGACCACCAAAAGTCGCTCGATCAGTGGATTACACTCTACGATACTCTACTGGAAGTCGGTGCACACATCGAGTTGATCAAGCCCCAGCCGGGTCTTCCTGATATGGTATTTACCGCCAATGGTGGCCTGATTAATAAACGGAAGGTCGTAATTCCAAACTTTCGATGCCCGGAACGGCAAGGGGAATCAGCATTTTTCGAACAGTGGTTCGGCACTTGGGGTTATGAGACCTTTATACCGGAACATCCATTTGAAGGCGCCGGTGATGGTCTTTTTGTGGGAGGTGTTCTTGTTATAGGAACAGGGCCGAGAAGCGTTGATGCCGCCTGCGGTTCTGTTGTCGAGTTCCTTGAGGTAAGCGATTACGTAAAGGTGGACCTTGTAGATCCGCGATTTTACCATTTAGATACTTGTTTCTGTCCAATTACAGATCTGTCAGCGTTAATATTTTCCCCGGCATTTTCTAAGGAATCTGTCGAGTTACTTCGTTCGCGCTTTTCATTAATTGAAGTAAGCGAAGCTGATGCATACAGCTTTGCGTGTAACTCGGTGGTAATCGGCGATACCGTTATTCATCCGGTAGCGTCACCAGAGTTTTCAGCGTTACTTGAGAGTATTGGTAAGCAGGGGCGGGCGGTCGACCTCTCCGAATTTTTGAAGGCCGGTGGCGCAGCGCGGTGCCTCTCGTTGAAGATTTAGAGTAGTCAGTTATATGCTTGGCGCCTTAGATTCTGAATCCCGTGCTGTCACCATTGTCGGTGCTGGTTTTGCTGGACTGACTAGCGCGCTTGCGCTTGCTAAGAAAGGATATCGGGTACGTGTTTGCGAACGAGAAGATCGGCCCGGCGGAATGCTGGTTACCGAGCAAGTGGGAGAGTTCACTGTAGAGCATGCAGCAAATTCGCTCGTTGTAAGTCCCGCGATGTATCGGCTTTGTACTGATGTGGGCGTTAGGTTACACACTGCCGCGCCGGGGCACCGCACCAAATATATTATGAGGAATCGAGAGGCTCGGCAGTTTCCTCCACTGTCGTATTTGGAGTTGCTTGAGGCATCGGCGAAGTTTGTGCGAAATTATTGGGCTTTAGATGATCTTAATGCCACCTTAGGTTCCTGGATTGAAATGCACTTTGGCGCTAGGGTGCTCGAGTACGTTGTGGCGCCCGGAATTACTGGTGTGTTTGCCTGCAGTCCGTTTGAATTATCAATGCGGGCTTTGTTTAGGGACTACGGTACAGATGCTACACGTCGGTTGATTGGGTGCCTATTGACTCAAGGGATTCAGCGAATGCTCCTCTCCTGGCGAAGTGAAGCGGGTTCTTATGGTGCTATTGTTGACGGTGGAATGCAGGCGCTGATGGATGCGATTTATAGGAAGTTGCGTACCTATCCCAATGTAGAGATTCAGCTTGGTGTTGAGTGCTACGAATTGCCGAAATCTGGTAACATCTGCCTTTGTGTGCCCGCCTATAAGGCCGCTGATTTAATTGCCACAGAGTGTGCAGTCAGTGCGCAGATGTTAAGAGCAGTTGCCTATTCACCATTGATATCTGCGTCAGTGGTAATTCCGAAGAAGTACATAAGAGAGCTGCCCTCTGGAACAGGGATTCTTTTTCCTCCGAAAGAGCAGAGAGGCGTATTGGGCATATTGTTCAGCTCACGCACGTACCCACAAATCGGCGGATGTGATAAGGACCATGTCTTACTACGGGCCTTTCTCGGCGGAACACAAAATTCGCGGCTCGTTCAAGCATCCGAGGATGAGATAAGGATGACTGTTAGTCAGGAGTTTGACGCCTTGTGGGGGTTTCAGGATCGGGGTGAATGTGAATGGAGAATTCGCTACTGGCATAGGGCTATCCCGATTTACTCTCACTCCCTTTACGAGACCTGGAAGTCTTTACCGTGGATCCAGTCCAAAGGACGGTTATTGTTCGCCAGTTACACTGGGCGGGTCAGTCTCAGGGGAATGGCGGAGTCTGCAGAAAGTATCTGAAGTGACAAATTTTCTAAATTAGTAACCGTATCGGTGATACTTGATTGCGACCCAAAATCACTAAATTCTTTGTAATTTAAAATAGATGGGATCACTTTATCCCAATCAACCGCTCATTTTAGGATAATCTGTCCTGCAAAACGGATTTTCTTAGAAAAAATTCCGTTAATATAGCTACTTATGATTTGCTAAACCGTGTTGGCAAGAAGCTTGCAATTCAAGCTTCATGTCAGATGAGTTAGATCTATCGGCAATCTTGGTGGAGAGTAGGTATGGGGTTAGAGTCCTGGAAGTTAACGATCGATATCCTCTTAACGGCCACCGTAGGGTTGTTTAGCTATAAGTCTTTGAGGACCCCCAATACGTTCAAGCACTCAAAAAGGCTCGGGGAGCTGGATTCAAGCTTGCGTATGCTGATTCGTGAGGCAAGCACCGCGGGGTCGACGTTAAACGATGAACTCATTATTAGAAAACAGGAACTTGAGAGATTGCTACAAGAAATGGAGATTAGCGCTAGTCGCCTTTCGCAGGGCCGAGATGGGGCATTCAAGATTCTTGGGGACTTGAGGGAATTTGAACAGAAATCTTCCCAAATTAGAACAGAAATTAAGGACTTGTATGCCAGTGCGCACTCTTTGGGAGAGCGCTTAGAGGAGTTATGTATAACCGGCGAGATGGCAGCTCCACCGGCTGCCAAGGCGTTCGAAGGCTCGGTGAAGTTCTCTTCGTCAAAACCAGCGCGTCACCGTTCTGACGCTACTCTTTCGTCCAAACCGTTGGCTAATCTCGTTGAGAGGGAGAGTACACATGGGGCTTACGAGGTGGGGACTGCTTTGAAGGGGATTGAATCGTCATCAAGGCGAATTATAACTCAGACCTCTGCGCTAAAGGAAGAAGTCAGCGCGGATAATGAAAAGAAAGGAATTCGCCGAAGTGAGAGGGCTCCGATCTTTGAAGCATATAGGTTTTAAAAAGGGGAGAATCGCGCGATGGATAGGGGATCATACGCGGCAGCTTCGGGAGGAATGGCGCAGCTGCGGTTGCTAGATACGGTGACGAACAATCTTGCAAACGTGAATACTGCTGGTTTTAAACAAGATGTACTTGTGACCAAACAACAGAGTTTCTCTGATACGTTAGCGAGTGGCCTTGCCACTGATCCCTTTGCAAAGGGAGACCAGGACCGCACACCGGGGGCAATAAACGTGGAGCAAGCTATTGACATGACAGTTGGTCCATTTAAGCGAACCAATGGCGAACTTGATGCTGCGTTGAGAAATAGTAACGACTTCTTTGTCATTCTTACTCCGAATGGGCCTGAGCTTACTAGGGGGGGGAGTTTTACTCTGGATGGTGCAGGAAATGTTGTCACCCACGATGGGTTTCCAGTATCGGGTGGAGGTGGACCCATTACTGTGACCGGTCCCGGGGCCTCGATTTCCCCCGGAGGTGCAGTTCTCTCCAGGGGCACAGTGGTCGGTCAGCTTCAAATTCAGCGGGTCGAAAATACTTCTTCCCTTGAGAAGGTGGGCAACACACGATTTCGAATCAAGGATGGGTCAAGTGCTGGTGTAGATGTGCCTGCTGACTTGGAGCCAGGTGCTCTTGAGAGCGCCAATATTTCTGTGACTTCGGCAATGGTACAGATGATATCAGCACATCGTGGTTTTCAGGCATATACGAAGGTTGCAGGTGCTATTGATGAAATGAACAAAGATGCAGTTACCCAGTTGGTCAAGTAACTTCAGTTCTTACATAAGGCTCAGGTAAATAGTCTTATCACGGTTATGCAAAATTGAGAGGTTTATATGTTGCGGGCGTTATACTCATCAGCATCGGGAATGCAGGCTCAGGAGACAAACATCGACGTAATCTCTCATAACATCGCAAACGTAAACACAACGGGATACAAACGCTCTCGTGCGGAATTTCAGGATCTAATATACCAGTATTTGTTGGAACCGGGCGCACCAACCTCTCAATCCACTCAGAGTCCGAGTGGTATACAGGTCGGTTTGGGAGTCAAAACATCTGCTGTTCAGAAGATGTTTGGTCAAGGTGATTTGATAAGCACTG
>JBIIDM010000216.1:0-5283 GCA_044238365.1 Bdellovibrionota bacterium
CAAAGGTAGGTGACTAAAAGAAATAAAGTAATTTTAGTCAGTTACCACAGTTCTTATCCGAAACGCAGACTTATACACCAACTTTTTGGAGATACGCATGAATCAGCCACTGCTTCCTGTTCATTACTCTCAGCTCCATGCAAATCCACTCTCTGCTATCACCCCGCAGCATGTGGCAATAATCATGGATGGGAATGGCCGCTGGGCCACTGCTCGGGGAAAACCCCGCCTCTGGGGTCATAAAGCTGGGCTGAAGAGTATCGAGAATGTTGTACGGGCGGCAATTCAGTCCAGCGTACGCTATGTGACGCTCTTTGCCTTTTCAACTGAGAACTGGTCACGCCCACCTAAGGAAGTACTCGGCTTGATGGCAATTTTTCGTAGTATTGCGCGAAAGCGACTCGCCCCCCTCGTCGAGAATGGCGTAAGGTTGGCCGTTGTAGGAGATATAAAGCGGCTCCCCTCGACTCTTCAGAAGGTGTTACATGAAGCCGTGGAAGAGACGGCTCGTGGAACTCAGTTAACACTCACTATCGCGCTTTCATATAGCGGACAGGACGAAATTGTAAAGGCATTTGCGCTTTTTCGCGATGATGTACTTGAGGAGCATAGTCATCCTGCAGGAGTAGCCGAGGAGGTGACCAGCGCCACCCTGCGCCGTTATCTCTGGCTCTCGTCGATTCCAGAACCGGATCTATTGATCCGAACCGGTGGCGAGGTACGCCTCTCAAATTTCATGCTGTGGCACCTTGCCTATACTGAACTGTATTTTACACCGACACTCTGGCCGGACTTTACCGAAGCTGACTTTATTTCAGCGCTTGAGGAGTACGGATTCCGTCAAAGAAGATTCGGAAGGCTATAAACCTAAAAAGAGCAGTTACTTTTAATTATATGATAGGGTCCACTTCCGGACCGTTTCATCACTCACTATCAAAAAGAGCACCTGTGGAAATTACCGTAGAAGCCACGCCGAATTTTGCCCTGACAAAGTACTGGGGGAAGAGCCACGTAACGCACCCACATACAAACGCTGCCGTTCCAGCTACACCGAGCATCGGCGTCACTGTTGCAGGAATTTCATCACATAGCCGGATCAAGCTCGGCGATCCAGGTCAACACGATACAGTGAGAATTAATGGAAAGCCGCTGCGGCCAGATGAAATGCGGGACGCCGGACTAATTATCTCAGTGCTTAGAAGCCTAACTGGGTTCACAGAAAGCGTCGAGATCGAGAGTTCGAACTCCTTTCCGACGGCAGCTGGCGCAGCATCTTCCTCTTCGGGTATGGCGGCAATCGCTTTTGGCTTGTCACATCTACTGAAGGTTCCGGATACAACGCTATCAATTAGCGAGCTAGCACGCATAGGGTCAGTAAGCGCCGCTCGGGCAACCAGCGGAGGCTTTGTCCTTCTACCGGCAGATGGCCCTCTCGCTGCACAGCAACTCTTCCCCCCAAATCATTGGGTAGACCTGCGAATCGTGCTGTGTGTCACAAGTCGAGATCCCAAGCGAGACTCATCGCGAAGTGCAATGAAACTCGCCCAAGAAACATCCCCAATTTTTCCTTTATGGAAGAAACGAGCTCACCGAGATACGAAGGAGCTCTTAGCCGCGATAACGGCTCGAGACCTTGATAAGCTGGGCACTATCTCTGAACGAAACACCTTCTTTATGCACGCGACAACGATAACCTCATCTCCTCCAGTGCTATTCTGGAACGCAGGAACGATGGCGGTAATTCAATTAATCCAGACACTCAGAAAAGCCGGGGTGTGCGCCTATTGTACAATGGATGCCGGACCTCAAGTAAAAGTCATTTGCGACAAATCCGACCTTGCTCGGGTACTGGAAAAACTCGAAGAAACGCCCCTCGTCATTGAAGCAATACCCTTAACAATCGGCGATGGTCCCAGAATAATCACTACAACGTCACCCGTGATACCGGTAAAACATTCCCATCAGCAGTAATCGTTACTATGGAAACAATACAGACCATCAGCTCGGCGCCGTTGAAGATGATGATAGCTGGCGAATGGTCGGTTCTTCAGCCCGGAAATCACAGCGTGGTTACCGCACTTAATTCCCGTGTCACCGTTACGATGGCTCGCTCTGTCAATATGAGCTGGTCACTCACCACAAACCACGGGCGATACCTTTCTGACGTAAAGTCCCCTCTAAGCTGGAAAATCACCGACCCATACTGGGAACTTGCCTGCACACTTCTAAAGGTTGCGGCCCAGTGGTACCCCTTCACGAGTCCCTATACTATCCATATTGAAACCCCTCCTTTTGGCAGCTACGGGCTTGGTTCATCGGCAGCCGTCAGCGCTGCATTGGCAGCAGCCGTTATTTCAGCAGTCACCCTACGACCACCCGACAGAGCTGAAATCCTGCGGCTGGCCTTAATCGCGCATACCAAGTCACAGGGATGGCGAGGCTCCGGCAGCGATTGCGCGGCAGCTGTGTATGGAGGCACAATTGCCTTCCGATCGTTTGATATCCCATATCTTCAAAGTGCAGCGCAGGACAATGCCACCTGGAAGCTTCTCTTGCACGATCTCGAATCATCAGTGCGTACGCTACCAGAATACCCCTTTGAGAATATGGTTCCCATCTGGACAGGCCACAAGGAGTCGACTCCAAGACTTCTCAAACATTCTGAATCCCTGTTCAATAGTCCAAGGTGGCAGGCCCACCTCGAAGAAGGTGAACGCATCGCTCTCGGAATGGCGAATGTCGCCACACCAGAAGGTGCAGCAAACTACCTCTCGCTCGGAAGGAACTGGTTCTACGCCTTCAACACATTGACCGGAGGTCACGTTGTTCCGACTAGGATGAGATCGCTTCTGGACCTTCTCACTAAACGTGGGGTTAGTGCCAAGCCGTCGGGTGCAGGTGGTGGCGACTGTTTAATCGGGATGCTCCCCGCTGAGGTGAGCGACGAGACAATACAACGGCTGACGGTGCCCCTCAGCTCTAACGCAGAAGGGGTGCTGGTAAAAACAGGAGATTAGAGATTATGAACGAAGAGCTCATACTTGTTGACCTTGATAATAGGATAGTCGGATATGACGAAAAGAGTGCTTGTCATACAATTCGACCACATCTACACAGGGCCTTCTCGGTGTTTCTCTTTCGACCCGATGGAACAGTACTCCTCCAAAAGCGCAGCCATAAAAAGCTCCTGTGGCCCTTATTCTGGAGTAACGCCTGTTGCTCTCATCCCCGGCGAGATGAATCAACGATTGAACGCGCAACCAGTCGTGTGCATGAGGAGCTAGGAGTTACTGCTCCTTTGCAGTCGCTCTATTCATTTGTATACCGAGCCGAATATCTTGACGTTGGCATTGAGGAGGAGCACTGCGAAGTATTTCTAGGGTACCTTAAAGAAGGGGAATCGCTTGTGACTTCGACGGTTAACACAGATGAAGTAGCAGAGATTGTATTTGTCTCACCTACCAAACTCAGCGAATGGATCCAGCGTGAACCGGAACTATTTACGCCGTGGTGTATATTGGAGTGGGCGTACATCGCTAGTTCAGTTTTGTCGTTTTAAATTCTGAGCTACTAGGCTCATCTCTCCGACGTCAGTGGATGAGTCGACCAAACACTACCCAATTCAGGATTGACTTTCCGAGTTTCTGCTCCCTCCTTCTGAGCAGTGGCAGCGGCGGCGGCCAGTTGCTGCTTGGTAAATGCTTCCAGAGCAGCCACTGTTTCCGGTTCTAAACCATCCTCACCATCAGCCCGACGCTCCTGTTTTCGAACTTCAGCTTTTACCAAAAGTTCAGCAGCCACCGACCTGGCAATCGCTTCATCTTTGGGTATTGATCCATCTTTCAGCCCCTGCTCGGTCTTTCTGATGAACTCGGCTTGCGCAGCATATAATAACTGGCGACTAGCACTATCGCCATTTATATAATGTTCTCTTTCGTGCTTTAGAATATCAAGAATGATTTTCTTCTGATCAGCAGCTTCAGGATACTTTTGCATTACAAAGTCGCAGAATCTTTTCGACAGTAGCACATTACCATCACCAATTTGAATCGCCATTGAGTCATCAACGTTGACACTTGATGATACCACGACAGTTGTCGAATAGTCGCCTGTGCTCTCCTGGTACATCTTGGTCATATCACCAGATAACGGAGAGTCCGAGAGTTTCAGCGCCGTACGAAGAGCCTCCCGAGTACTCTTTACCTGTCCATCTGGGTCACCTTTTATTGCAGCTACCTCAGCAATAAGGTCACCTCTAACGCTCTCTATGAATTGCGGTGTCAAAGCATAAGGACTAAGATCTTTCAATCCTTCTACAATTTGACCAAGCTGGGTTTGTGTCCCTCCGGTTGCTGCCCAGATAGCGACCATTAGCCTGTTTTTATCAAAATATCCGTTTTCAAGCCCCTTAACCAACGCATCATCATTTCCCGGTTTAAAATCCGGCACTGAACCCCTCGGAATCTCTTTTAACGAAATCTGCTCAACCGGAAGCGCAGTAAGATACTCATTCAACATTTCCAGTTTAGGTAGGTTATATTGACCGATTTCTTTTATATCGATTTCTCCGACTTTAAGGATCTCTCCCCGAAAATTGGTAGTAAAGCTGCCTAAGCTGTCATCATTTCCTTGGATCATTATTTGATAATTTCCTTCTTTGGTTTTCGTCATCAGTACTGTTCCCTTTCCCGGAATCACTACCATGGCGGAATCCCGCCTTTCAACCACTTTAACCATCTGCTGGAGCTTTAAGGCATCAACTGGAACATATTCAGCCTTTGGCATACTCGGATTAGCATCTGCTACACGATTTTCTACTTGTGGGACAGTAGAGTGTACATTTATCGGCGCTTGTAGCTGGACCATAATGACAATTTCACCCAGAAATGCAATCTGTTGCTGTTTTTGCTACTCTTCTCTCAGTCTACTGAAACCGGACCTTGCTTCAGTTACCCGGAATTCTCTAACAGAATTTGCTCCGATATAATTTCCAACCCCTCTTAATGGGCAAGCCTGGGTAAACCCGACAGTTAACTGGAAGTGATGCAAGTTCAATCTGTTCAGTGCTTTAATGTAGCTTTCGGGAAGCGAATAGTTACAAGTAGAGAAGAAAGCGAACACAACTATGGTCCACCTCCCTACGCCGTTAGGATCAATTCCGTAAGACCGGCACTACGAGTTTCTCTGATGAATCCTAATCCAGACGCATTATCAATTGGGCACATTTCCCCAGCGTACTACTGGCATATCATCCATCATCCGGTTAGACCCTGATGCGACCGA
>JBIIDM010000059.1:0-17967 GCA_044238365.1 Bdellovibrionota bacterium
TCGTTGCTCATGATATAAAATGCTCGACGTAGCAAGCTTTAGCCTGCGCTTTTATATCACTGCACGCCTCGTGTCTAAAGCAATTTCAACCATTTACCTTTGTTCTTACGTCGAACTCAGGTTACTAAGTGACCTGCATGCGGGAGTATCGCACTTTTTCTACTGACTGTCAGTGGTCAATACCTCGAGAAACTCGCCTTAACCACTATGGCGGTGTGGGCTCGTGAATAATCCGGGTTAGGAGTGATCCGGTTTTGGAGGTTCTAATCCAGAAAAAATTGCAGGAGAATGGCGGGTTGGTATAAGCACCAGTGGAATGTGCCAGTGGAATGCGCCAGTTTTATCTTAGGACACCAAACCTAAGGCTACAGCTCCTTACCATGCTCCACCACCTCAAACAACACCCCCCCCGCTGACTTCGGGTGGATAAATGTCATCAGTGTACTATGAGCTCCTGGTTGAGGGGTGTCGTAAATTAGCCTGCAGTTGCTGCCCCTGAGAGTGTCAATCTCGCCATTAATGTCACTGGACCGGAGGGCAATATGGTGGACACCGGGTCCGTGTGATTGAAGGAACTTTGCAATCGCTCCTTCGGGCCCGACCGGTTCCAGAAGCTCAATGTGCGTTCCGCCTACATTAAAAAAAATTGTCTTTACCCCCTGAGATTCCACCAGCTCAATAGTTGAAGGAGTCAGCCTGAGGCCTTTCGTATAGAATGGTAGGGCATCTTCAATCGAATGTACGGCTATGCCAATATGGTCGATATTCTGTATCATGGTATACCTTTCATAAATGCCACTATTTGGTGGGCTGTAGTAAAAGCCTCGATTTCAGCGAGTGATTCGCCCATGTCCAATCTGGTAAGCGCGCTTGCAATAAGCTGATCGGCCTCAGGGATCGCGGTGATCAGGTCAAGCAGCTCGCGATGGAGCGTTCGAATAAATCTCCTTCGGTGCTGCTCGTTCCTCTTGGAGAGCGGAGTCGATGCTCTTAGGGCAGCACATTGCTCGATGGTGTTCCACAAAGTTATCAGAGTCTCTGGTTTGAAGGCGCTGAGGGGCAAGCTTGCTGGTTTCCAGCCACTGGTATACGGTGAAAAATAGCGCAGGTATCGTTGAAAGCGCTGCGCTTCTTTTATGGCTCGTTGTTCGTTCTCTCCATCTGCCTTATTAAATACGACAATATCTGCCAGCTCAAGAATGCCCCGCTTGACGCCTTGGAGATCGTCGCCCGCCCCAGTAATAAGTGTTAGTAGCAATACGTCTACGAGATTTCTAATGTCCCCTTCACTTTGTCCGATGCCTACGGTTTCAACAAGGACGTGGGTGTAGCCACTTGCCTCACAGAGCATTATGGTTTCGTAGGTACGACGGTGCACCCCGCCTAAGTCTCGCTTCGAAGGGGAGGGGCGAATGAACGAATTGGGATGGGAGCTGAGTTCTGACATCCTTGTTTTATCTCCCAGAATACTGCCACCGGATATTTCACTGGACGGATCAATAGCCAGGACGGCAACACGCGCGCCGGATTTGCAGAGCGATAGTCCAATCTCGTTCAGAATCGTACTTTTGCCCGAGCCAGGCAGGCCGGTGAACCCAACCTTAAGGCTCTTGCCGGTATACGGGGCGATCAGTACCAGTAATTCGTGCGCGGCAGCGCGGTTTGTCGTGCTTTCAATCAGTGTGATGGCCTGAGCGAGGCATCTGCGTGAGCCAGTTCGAATTCCTTCGAAGAGGGAAGGCACATCAGTACGTGATGTCGTCATACTAGTGAAGCTTCTATTTTGTCCAGTAGTGTTGCTGCAGCCTCTGGTATGACCGTGCCAGGTCCAAAGATCGCAACGGCTCCAGCATCATACAGCGCCTGATAATCCTGAGGCGGAATAACACCACCCACCACTACCAGGATATCCCCGCCATCTTCAGCCTTAAGAGCGGCCATTAGTTCCGGTAAAAGGGAGAGGTGTCCCGCAGCCAGGCTACTCATTGCGATGACGTGTACATCATTCTCGACAGCCTGACGTGCAGCCTCTTGGGGGGTCTGAAAGAGGGGGCCGAGATCAACGTCAAAGCCAAGGTCAGCAAGCGCCGTGGCAATTATCTTTGCTCCCCGATCGTGCCCGTCCTGCCCAAGTTTGGCAATCATGATTCGTGGTCTTCGTCCCCACTTCCTTTCAAAATTCTCTGTTCGCTTTGTGATAGTTTCCAAGGAATCTTCACCTTTAAAGTGTTCGCTGTAAACGCCGCTAATAACTGAAGTAACAGGCGAATGTCGGCCGAACACCACCTCAAGTGCATCAGAAATTTCACCAAGGGTAGCCCGCGCTCGAGCGGCTGTGATTGCCGCTTCCAAAATATTCTGCCCGTTGTCACCAGCAGCCGCGGTGACTGCGCTTAAGGCGCTCGCGACATCCGCAGCATTTCGAGAATTCTTCACCATCTGCATCCGGGCGATTTGTTGATTCCGCACGGCTGTATTGTCGATCTGTAGAATGGGTACATCATCAGTATACTTCGATCGAAACCGATTGACCCCTACGATTGTTTCTTCTCTGGAATCAATTCGCGCCTGCCGTTCCGCCGCGGCAGCTTCAATTCTCAACTTAGGTATGCCCTTTTCAATGGCCTTCGCCATTCCGCCGTGGGCTTCAATTTCCATTATCAGGGTCCAGGCTTTATTACAAAGATCGGTGGTAAGATGTTCGATCAGAAATGAACCACCCCAGGGATCTACAACATTGCATACGCCAGCTTCTTTCATCAAAAAAAGTTGTGTGTCACGGGCAATCTTTGCCGAAAAGGGCGTAGGTAGGGCCAGGGCTTCATCAAGGGAGTTGGTATGCAGTGATTGGAGTTGCCCATAGACGCCTGCGAGTGCTTCGATGCAGGTTCGGGTAATATTATTGAACGGATCCTGGGCCGCAAGACTCCAGCCCGAGGTTTGGCAGTGAGTTCTCAGGGTAAGGCAATGATCGTTTGATGGATTAAACTCCTTCACCAGCCGCGCCCACAAGAGTCGGGCCGCCCGAAGTTTGGCAATCTCAACATAGAAATCCATTCCGAGGCCGAAAAAGAATGACAGGCGTGGGGCAAAGTCGTCGATTGCGATACCGGCATTAACGCCACAGCGTAGGTACTCAAAACCATCAGCTAGCGTATACGCTAGCTCGATTTCCGACGTCGCGCCAGCTTCCTGCATATGGTAGCCCGAAATGCTGATACTATTAAATTTCGGCATATGAGCTGCCGTAAATTTAAAAATATCAGAAACAATTCGCATGGAAGGAGTTGGTGGGTATATGAAGGTATTACGCACCATATATTCTTTGAGAATGTCGTTCTGAATGGTGCCCGAGAGCAATTCAGGTGCGACTCCCTGTTCTTCGGCAGCGACAATGTAAAAGGCCATAATGGGAATTACGGCACCGTTCATGGTCATTGAGACTGACATCTCATCCAGAGGAATTCCACTAAAGAGGATCTTCATGTCTTCAACCGTATCAATGGCTACGCCAGCTTTGCCCACGTCTCCGGTAACACGAGGATGATCAGAATCGTATCCACGATGAGTTGCTAGATCAAAAGCGACCGATAATCCCTTCTGCCCCTGTGCCAGATTGTTGCGATAGAAGGCATTGCTCTCTTCTGCGGTTGAGAATCCGGCATATTGTCGCACGGTCCATGGCCGAGAGGTATACATGGTCGGGTAGGGGCCTCGCAGATACGGCGGTGTTCCTGCTGTATAGTGCAGGTGTTCGCAGTCCTTCACACTGGTTTCATCAAAGTGTCTGTCCAGGGTGATTCCCTGGTTTGTCGTAAACGCGGTTAAGCGCGTCTCTTCCTCTAGTAATTTACTGGGGGAGGATGCGGTTGTCGCCAAACGTGTTGCTGATAGCGGCATGGAGGCAAAGTCTGGTTTTTTCATGGCGTATTAACCCGCTGTGATTTTTGAAAGAGTTTCCACGCCGTGGTCATAAGCGTCTTCGTAAGTTCTTCGGCATACCAGCTTCCTCCTACGGGATCGAGTATATCGCCTATTTTACTTTCATACCGGGCAATTAATTGTATATTTCGAGCTAGTCGAAGTGAACGAATAGCGGCTTCAGGCGAGGAATGATCGCTCCCCTCAACGATAACGTGCGTCGCGCCGCCCATGATCGCACCAATTGACTGACAGATACTTCGAAGTAGTGCTTTATGGGGTTCAACCTGTGCAATGTTCTTGGAAGTGTAGACCAGCAGATTCGTTGGGACGTTGGAGGTATGAAGGCCCACTTCGTGGACAATCAGTTGCCAGAGGATACTCAGTGCTCGTAGTTTGGCGATCTGGGTGAAAATATCGGGTGTGGCACAAACCTCAAAATCAACGGGAAGAGGAGTTAATTCATTCCACCCTGCGGCCTCTGCTTGTTGTAATCTCGATAGTCCCAGATATAGCAGAAAGGCGATCTCTGCTTCGGGAGTAGATGCACTCTTGCGGCAGAATTCTCGTGAGCTAAGGGCTAAAAGGGGGGGGGGCGTTTCGGTAGGGGTCTGGGGTGGCAG
Organism: Bdellovibrionota bacterium; assembly: GCA_044238365.1. GTDB lineage: Bacteria > Bdellovibrionota_C > UBA2361 > UBA2361 > JBIIDM01 > JBIIDM01. Next base: position 4,545 of record JBIIDM010000059.1, read on the forward strand.
GGCCGGAACGGAATCTGGCGCCCAGATTCGGGTCATTGAATTTGAACCAGTTGAAAGAGTTTTGGAGAATGTTTGCGCGAATTGTTCCGGGAGTAGCCAGCGCAAAGTGGAATGGCTGTTACGCAGCAGGTCGTAAAGCGCGAGGCATTGTTCGGAATTTGCCTGACAAAGGTCTTGCCTGAGGGAGATACCATCGACTGCCTCGAGCAGTTCATTGGCTACTTCTGGTTGGGATAAGACCTCCAGTTCGGCAACTGAGGTAATTGAAAGCATCACGTTCCATGTACCTGGTTCTTTCGTTGACCACACTTTTTCGAGTAGCTCTCGCCCGCTTCTTGATTCCGACCACGGGGCATCAACATTTGTATAAATAAACGGCAGTGTGGCGGGAGGTGGGGAGGAATCGCCCGGTGCCGTGTTGCTAAGGGGCTCTTTGACCCCTAGGGGTGCTTTGTCCACCGTAGCCGAGGGGAGTGGAAAGTATTTATGCAGGTGTAGTTTTTGATCCATGAACGGAAGAGTACTGTAAATCTTCCGATATGGGAATGAGGAAGGGTAGGTTCATCACGGAGATTCTTGAGTCTATAAATAGGAGTGCTTCGACGTCCAGGGTATGTCACGGATGCTCTAATTGGCAGTGGAGGTATTGGTGGTTATCCAAAGGACGGTGGTCACACTTGGGTTTGGCGAAAAAAAAAGCGCACTTACTTTCGAAGGTTCGCTTTATGCGGTGTTATCTGTCGGCAGACAATACTGTGGTGTGCCGTTCTAGCCGAACAGCTCCTGGTGCTGAGATCCATCATGAGCCGAGCAATAAGATCAATAGACCACGTTTTATCAACGGGCAATGCCTTGTGTTTCTGGTTGGGACGTTTTTTGTTTCAGGGCTTGGCACGATTCTGATACGGCTGCTTAGCAGACTAACGCCTACGGTCGGTAATACGGGCAAGTTAAAGGCAGTGGAGGTTCTTTGGCGTGTTCTAAAGAGTCAATTGAAGCTCGTCTCAACCTATGTGCTTATGGATTCATGGTTTATGAGGCGTTCGTTGATAGAATCGCTCACCGCTGATGATGGTGCGTATCATTTGAAGAGTGCTGATTGATACAGTATTGTTTAAGCATCTACCTGCCCAAGGACAATCATCTAAGACGTCTCATACATTGACAATCACCAAGTTAAAGTTTTTATATGAAATTACAATTTTTAATTGGTGCATATTGAAAACATACGTTTCGGATTCAGAATTGAATTCGCGCCAAGATTATCTATATGGATAGATGTTTTATTCTGTCGCATTTTTTAACAGACAGACAGAATAAAACATGCTAATAACCTTCAGATCTTTTGTATACCGCTACAAGAAAGTAATTCAAAGAAATTATTGGCATGAAAGGAATGGATGATGATAATCCTGTTGTCTGGGATTGTATCATTTTTTCCGCCAAAGTTTGGAGTTCAAAGTTTTGCATTTGCTGATTTACACCCATTTCGGTATTCGCGGAGAATACTTTTATGATAATTGATTTTTTGGGCATTAAATCTGTATCCTCATGATAATCAAAATAGAAATGGGGCCCAGTTTCTGTTTTCCACGTTGTTATTATTCCTCCCTTCTTTAGGGAAAAATTTTCTGGAAGGAGAAAAGGGTTAATTAATTCAGTTTCCCACTCCGTAACGTTGGGAAATGTTAAAGGACCATATCTTTGAATTGGGCATGTTGAAGAAAAACGCTTTTTCGCAGTCATTATTAAAACCTTATTTATCAATTGCTACATTATAAGCAGAATTAAGATATAAGGCAACTGAAAGAATGAGTAAACAGGGAGTTTCTTAATCTGCTAGGGCTCTGTTTTGAGGATAAAATAAATTACTCTACAAGTTGTACAGGACATGGACTTCACGGTTTTCCTGAAAATTACGCACACTACCAACAACGGATCAGCAGAAGAATTCCTCATCATGATGGTTCAAATGAGCTGTTCATTTAGACGAGGTTGTTGGGTTTCTGGTGATGACCATTGAAGGTTGATAAAGTCCGAAGAGCAAGGCTCTTCGGATAAAACCTTTCAATAAGCAATAATTACTTCTGCGCAACTTCAACCACAGCCTCGACAGGGGGCTCTTTCTTGCCTGATGAACCGATACGGCTCTGCAGCTCCTCTGCTTCTTCAGCAATGTCGGAGTGAATGCACTTTAGATATGCTATTACGTTGTTAGAGCCCTTATTCCAGATGAACTCTCCGAGTTCGAAAGTGATCTGGTTCAAAAGTTCGTCCCTATATTCATCAAAGGGCAAACCAGTAACTTGGGATTTGAATCTTTCAAGCACGAGTGCCTGCGCTTGTGGATCACCAATACCCTTAAGTATCAAGCAGTGAGAGGTGAAATAAACAGTTGCTACTTTATGGCGGATTGCCTGTATCTCAGAATCACTACTCTTCAACATAGAATTATTGAACGTAGCATTATCTGTATGTTGAAGCGCAGTGAGAAAAGCTTCAAAGCTCTCTTCTGCAGAATAGCCTGCAAGCACTCCCTCAATGAGGATCTGCTTGAATAGAGCGACCCGGCGATTCGCAAGTGGCACATAGCAATCATCCAGCGGACCCTTTGAAATTGTCTTGAACCAACTTCTAAAGAACTTAAGTGAGAAAATAGCTCGGCCTGAATTCGAGATATCTTTTGGTTGAATACCTCGCGCTTTCATAGCTACTGCAATCTCATCGCCGGTCTGGGGGGCAAAATAGGAGATCATATCCAGTACAAAGGGATCTCCCTGTTCACTCCAAACCAAATCTTCTATCTTCAGCTTGTCAGCATTGCCCTTCATAATCATGGCAGCAGTAACTTTAGACCGCCACCGACAAAGCAATGTCTCTTTGACTTCATCATCATTGATTCCGTACTTGACTAGCCGATATGTAAACTCAAAGAAATTTGAGATATGATTAACCACACACTGAATGTCTTTATGATTCAGTTCCGCACACTTCTTAGCATACTCTTGAACTATAGTGGCAACTGGCAATTCGACGGTAACCCCTTGTAGGATCATTGTCTTCATTAGACGACCACGAGTTAATTGCTCGTCACTAGAGTAGGTGTAAAGCGGACCAGAGTTATTAACGCTGTCCCACCAGTTCTCAATCAATACGCTATTGAAGAGATTGTAGTTGTAAGCTAATTTGATTACCATAATGAATCGCGAATTCTAAACCCTATTGCCTATATTATGGTCAAAAACCTTTGGTTTGTACATATTATAGGAATTAGAACTACGAGGCCTACGAGTTGCGGGTTTTTCCTTTGCTGAGATATCCAACACTTGAGGTGAACCTGTGCGTTGGAACAAAATCGGATCACTCGCAACGAAGTGAATGAAGTAATTTTAGTCTCTTACCACAGGTTTTATCCGAAACTCAGGTTACAAGAATAATAGACTTTTCAACTGGATGACTGATAAAGTCAAGTCCATTTCCTTGGCTCTCTTTGATCCCAGAGCCTAACATGAGAGGTTATCAACGCAATCGAGCAAAAAAGTGTCCGCGGGTTGAACCTTTCCTAAGAGTTTGTCATGTTTGGGAAAAAACCTGTTGATCGACTAGAAATGATGGCTCGAAACAATTTTACAGAAAAATGTTGCACTATTAACCTGTGAAATGCTCATAACCGACATATCATCATATAGGTTAGAAAATGGTTCATATAAATCATTGTGATACTGATAGCCAAAACTATCGTACGGACTCTTGGCTTAAAGATATTAGGCTCCTTGATCCCGAGGCTCGGATTATCTTGACCGTTATCGACCTGGGCCTAACCTGGCCTGGAACAATTGAGCAAGAGCTTAAGAGCCTGGTATTTAAAACTCAGCATCTTGCGTTCGAGATTCTCGCAGATAAGCCACCCTCCGATGCGAAGCTTGAGGGACGTGGTGTATACCATCGGGGGCCGAAGAAATCTTCGGAGTATGATCGGTTCTACTATGTCAAGGGAACTGGATCACAACTTGGGCTTCAAGATGATTGCGATACTCCCATCAGCGACGCCATGGCGAAGTATCCTATGTACGGTGGCAGTAGCAGGGACCTATTCTTTGATGACATCACGTACTCCCTGAAGTCGGCACCTCGAATTATCGGCGGTGAGAATCTCATATGGGGGAGCATGGAATTGGTTAACAGTGCGGTTCTTCTGAACCAACTTGTAGACCAGTTCGATTGTGAAAATCTTGAAGACGTGCGGAAATTCGGATTTACTATTCCGATCTGTATGTCTTTATTTCCGGATTTAAGCCAAGCCGTGCGCGAGGTCTTAGAGCAGAAAGCACGCAGTGAGAGCAACGTCTTTCGGAGATCTGCTTGTCAGTCTGAAGAGGTCCGTATCGGTTACGGAACCGTACTTCACGAAGTGCCGAGCAACTCCCGCCTCTTTAATGGGCAAAGTGATGATGGCCTTATCAAGATACTTGATTCAGAGCGAATAAACGACGTTGCTGGCTCATTGCTAACCCTTCTGAAAGCGGGCCTAGTCTTTAGCTCAGCCAGTTCCCATTTGCAGAATCTCTACGACTGTAGTTCGTCCTGTGGGGTGGCGGACTTTTCAGATATGTTGTTCCTTGGAGGTTGCTCTCCCCTTTGCCAAAGCGATGAACTCTGGTGGATTCCCGAGTATGGAGCCAGTGTGGCCGATCAACAGATAGCCGCGATTGAAGCTAGTTTCGGATTTGCATTTGGTTTATTAGGGTTGGCCTCTGCTGATGCTGAGGAAAACGACCTGGATGGAAAGTTGGAAAGAGCCCAGCTAGCCTTCTTCGAGACTCTAACGTCAGATATCGTTGATCCCTCGATCTGGAAATCGCTTCTTCCTCTCTTTCCCATATATCAGAAGGAGATCTCGTTTGCCCTCGCCCGAGTACTACAGGAACGATATCAAAGTTGTGACTGGGAGAGGGCGGCTAGACTCAGAAAAATTGGGTATCAGGCGGTATCCTTATTCCCGGAGCTTGAATCAGCCTATAAGGAGAGAGAGACGGATTGGATTAGCCATAGTGTCGGAAGATATCTTGAGTGGAATGCTATTCAAGGGGGGATTGTAGACCAATTCCTTCGCCTCTTTCAGACGAGTGATCTCACTCACCTTGAGGCGATTCCTGACGTGATTGCTTTGTCCTCTCTGTTAGATGCAACAAAAGTTGTAAGGAATCGGGCTGATATACTCAGCAAGGTATGGGGCTATCAAAATCGTGTTAATGATATCCTGTATATTGAGGGGTGCGAAAAAGCTCATGGTTGGCAGGCTAATCGCGGAATTATTTTGGAGACAATCGCCAGAACGACTCGCCACGATGAAACTCTTGGGTATCGAGTCACCAAAGTTCTGAAAGGATTGTGCGAGCCACTCTCCGATTCGTGTCAGCTTTTCGGATTTTCGAAAGAATCGTTCCTGCGTGATCACATACATCTCATTTGTACTGCTGATGATGTCCAACCTCTCGTGGAGAAATACGAGTGGTGGTTAATGCTCATTCAGTTTTACAGAGCTGCGTGTGGCATGACCTCCATCTTGGATGCTATCTCCGGTGAGCAGATCTTCTCCATATTTACACTACATAAGGAGTTAGGTCTCGATCATCCAGAAACTGTGATAGTTAATGAGGCGCTGGCGCTGGAGCAAAAGAACCCGTTACTGGCAATGCAGATTAAAGCGACGCTTGAGGAGTGGATCGACTTTGCATCTACTCGATATTCCGTTAAAAATCCTAAGTTTACTGAGGAATTAGTTAGGTTTAATAGTTTGCGAGACCGACTTCATGTCCCGTACTTTAAGGTGTGGCACGATTATTACCTTGCAACCGAGATCATGCGACGTCGCCTGAATGATTCGATTAGCTCCACAGTCCTATTGACGGAAGTGGAACAGGAGGTTAGGCGCCTTAGTTCTTTCCTGCAACGATAGGTAGTAGGTTTTTTTAGATCTTAGGGTGAGGTATTATCTCGTCCTAAGATCTTTTTTTCTAGTTCGGTAGAGTTATGGAATCCCGCTTCTAGGATGATTGGTCGGCACTGATCTATCAATAAAAAAGTAACTACGCAGGTGCCCCATGATCAAACGAGAGTTTCTCTGTGATAGTTTTTGTTATTCTGGAAAGTTGAAATTCTTGGGGAGGGGGATTTGGTATTCTAGGGCTCTGTACACGACACAACCATTTAATATGACGCATAAATTATTCTCAAATAGCGCTAAAATTGGCGTTTCGCGCATTTGGTCTAACGTCCGCCCGGATTAGAGATAGCAGAACCTGCCAGTTTCTTAAGTTGACGGCCTGTGAAAAAAAACGGTGGCTTTGATTGTGTCAATTCCGTACCTGAAAAAACTCTGAGCCATACGTCCATGCTTCTTGATTGTGATAGGCTTGATATTCTCAGCAACTCACTCACCCGTTTTGTAAGCCCATGCAAACCCGAGATAATGTCCCTAGCTTAGTTGAAAAGCATGGCGGATACCGCCATACTTTTCAACTAAATCACGGATATTCTCGTAGGGTCGGGAGGAGTCATGATTTTCTAGGAAAAGTATTAACGCTTGTTATCAAGCACTATTGCCGGATCTGAATGAATACGGGATTGCGGTTAAGTCCTGCCTGGCAGCACTCGGCGTGCCTTTTCACTTTCTCCCACCTCGTGCGAGTTTTCTGCTCGCGCTATCGGATCCGCCACCCACACTACTTTACCAGCAGGCCTTTTTGCCGACCATAATTCCTTCGATTTTTATCGAGGAAGACTGCAACTTCATAAAAGATGAGGTGCCGCGGAGCATTTACGAAGAGATGCTACGTCAGCACTCCGGCCAAGCTCAGCCACCGCTTCAGCGAGCTTCAAGAAAGAACTCCATATCGGCATCACTTCTATTGCTTACACCCCAGTAGGAGATTCCCGTCCAGGTACTGCCACCGGAATTACTCTTTTCAGCACGCCCATTAACTACCGTGCCTGCGGGCCAACCGTACCGTACTGAACCATCTCTGGGAAAGTTGAATCGATAGTCCGAACCGGATGGCGCAGAGACCCTCACGAAATAATTTTGGCCAGCGACGATCGAAGGAGTCGTGCTAAATGCAGCGTAGCCCCACACGTGGCATCTCTCACCTGAGGCTCCAGACGGGCAGTTCGTTGACGACAAGGCGGAAGGGAAATTACCGGAGCCGATGGTTCCCGTCCCCAGCACAGTGCCATTACTCGACAATAGTTCCACCTGTAACGAGCCGCTACCACTGTATCTTCCAGCACTTACCGAGATACCCCCGACACTTAAGGATTGAGTCGCCGTAAATCCCTGACGAAGCAGCGAACTTCCTCCTACTCGAACGCCATTACTTGCTGCGCCCCAGAACTCCATATAGCCGTTGCCTTGGTACACGTTGGGGGTTGTCCCACCAGATGTACTAATACCAAGCGCTAGAATTGGACAGAATCCTGCTGAGATCCGCCAACTCCCGGCACCTAATCTATTGAGAAGAGCCCACTCTGATGTATCCTCAGCTGGCTGGACGATGCTTTCGTTCCGACTATGATTGAAAACGTTATTTATCGATATCCAGTTACTACCCTTGTTAGGGTGAATATTTTCGAAGTGAAGATGGTAGATCGTCCCCTGCTCGATTGCTGGCGGACTGTCGAATGACATATCCTTGAACCGAATATCAGTGCCCGATCTGATATTGGGAGAGAAGGTCGTCGAGGCAATAATCGTTCCCGAAGGATTATGGCTGGCCGTTCCATCGTCACTTCTTAAGGTAATCCTGATAGTACCACCATCCCCTGCACTGTATCCGGTGGCGTTGTATTTCCAAAAGAGCTTAAAGCGAGCAAGATTACCGGAATAATCTGACTTAAACCGGATAGAAACTTTCCAATCCCTGCTTTGGCCGATGGGGTAATTCGCAAGGGACGTCATCGCCATTGCGTTCCCTGTAACGGGCCCGTCGCTAATCGGTTGGGCCTCCGCCTTCTGCCCAATAAAGCCGAAAAATAAAAACAGAGCTAAAACCGATAAGCACCATCTTCTGATTTCAAAGGCGCTGCCTTTACTTCTTGTTATGTTATTCTTGAAAAGAGAAACCGAATTTTGAATACCAAATACATGTATCATTAAACTAAACTCCTGACAGCATTCTACTCTCGAGGAGGACACAGGAGCCAAGGGGCTTTCATAAGCAATAATTTCGCTATCTGTTCCTCCGGAGAGTAAGAAAGAATTCACAACGCAACAGAAACTGGTGATTACAACGAATCTGTAGCATTGCTTCGCATCTTCGACCGCTCAACAAACCTTCGGGGATTTATTCGCCCGTACAACCGGAGGACTCGTGTATTCACTCAGTCCTATATGATTGACGGTGCTATCAACGTGATAATTCGAGCGGGGCGGGGATAAATAACGGCGTTTTTTGTTAAGTACTTGAAAAGCTATTACTTTCCATTGGGTAGGTGAGAAGAAGGATGTTTTAGTTTGATTATTTATACTGAAAAGAGAACAAGAGTTTGGTAGAGAGCCGGATGATTCTCTTTATTTTTTCTACTTGCGAGGTAGAGGAGTACGTCTGGTGCGCAAAAAGGACTTTTTCTTCTCGACCTTGAAAAAAAGTGATGAGCGCCTATTCGTTGCGCGGTGTAACGCGTTCACTTTATTCGCCGACTCGGACGCTGTTAAGAATGTTTTCGCGAAAGTACCTACCCCAGTACTTCCTTATAAGCCGCTTCCAGCTCTTTTCTCTGAGCCTCCCAGCTGTACTTGCTTTTTACAACCCGACGCCCATTTTCTGCGTACCGTTGGCGCCTTTCAGGATCGTTAAGCAGTTTTGAAATCTGCTCTGCGATCTCTTGTGGGTTGCCAGGATCCACACAGATGCCACACTCATTCGCTTCAATTACATCACGATATAGAGGGAAGTTAGAGGTAACCACCGGCAGGCCGATTGCCATGTATTCAAATATCTTGGTGGGGTACGATTCAAAATAGTTCTTGGTGGGATACAGAATGGCAATACCAATAGCGGCTTCTCGACTTATGTCGTAGCCATCGGCCAGTGGCATGCGGCCGTGAATTCTGTATGAGTCTTTGACCGCGCTATAGCCAGGGTTATTCACAATCAGGCCATGTTGTGCCCCAAGCGCGGGACCAACGCAGTCGTACACTAGGTCGGGATGATTTTTTTGTAGAAGATCCATGACTTCAATCATCATGACGCTGCCTCGGTCTTGGCTCACAGCTCCGATATAGTAGAGCTTATTGCAGGCCCTTCGATCCTCGACATGAAATTTCTCGAAGAAGGTAATATCTGGGGTATTTAAGACAACGCGGACTCGCTTTGTGAGATGCTCGTAGGTCTTAAGATAGGAGTTTTCAGCTACTATCAGGTAGAAGTACTTGGCTGCTGCCCATTCGAAGCCTCGATAGATCAAGGCAAGCTGATTGCAAAAACGGAGGTACTTTTTCTCCTTTATATTCTCGGCAATATTCTCGTGGACATCAAATATAACTTTTTTGCCTATCGCGCGGAGGATCAAACCAAGGGGGATCAGCTCCGGGTCATGGAGGTGATACACTCTTGCTTTGGTGCCCAGAGCCCGACGTAACGCATTGAGCGGCGAGAGTAACATTCTAAGGAAGCGATTTTGCTGTCGCGGTATGTGAACAATTTTCACGCCGTTTATGACGTCGTCCTTGTCACTTGTGATTACCAGCGATACCTCATAGCCACTGTCCACGAGCGAGGCGCACTCTCTATAGAGAATTCGCGTATCATGCAGCGTGTGGACAGTGCTTATATGACAAACCTTTATCTTCTGCGACATAACACTCACTATAATCGATCAGGTAACGGCAATCGGTGACCGCGAAGTTCAATAACGCTGAAACTCCTACAAAGCCCAGTAGGAAATGTCAGGATAGTCCTTTCTTGCTGGCGCGAGCACTCCCTTAACATCGATACAGACACCACCCTTTGCCACGAATTTGTTTAGGTTCTTCGTTATTGTTTCGGCAATACACTGGTGCGGAACGGTGAAAATAAAACAGTCGGCTGGTTGTAATCCATCCATCGGAGTCATCGATATTCCATATTCGTGCATCGCTTCTTCCGGCACCACCATTGGATCTACTACTTCGATATTGATGCCGTAATTTTTAAGCTCCGTAATGATGTCGACGACTTTCGAGTTTCGGAGGTCTGATACGTTTTCTTTGAACGTTAGCCCTAGAACAACGAACCGAGCTTTCCTTAGGTCTATTCCCTGGGCGAGTGTCAATTTCACGGCTTTTTCGGCGATATATTTACCCATTGAGTCATTGATTCGTCTTCCCGCCAGAATGACTTCCGGGTGATAGCCGACTTCCACTGCTTTGGCAGTGAGATAGTACGGGTCTACGCCAATGCAGTGACCGCCAACGAGACCAGGAACAAATGGCAGAAAATTCCACTTTGTTCCAGCAGCTTTGAGGACTTCTTTGGTTTCGATTCCGAGCCTGTCAAAAATTACCGAAAGTTCGTTCATCAGCGCAATGTTGAGGTCGCGCTGGGTATTCTCAATAACTTTGGCCGATTCGGCTACTTTAATGGTTGGGGCCCGATAGACACCAGGCTCAATAATTGCTTCGTAGACCGAAGCGACAGTTGCAAGCGTTTCGGCATCTTCCGCCGAAACGATTTTGAGAAGTTTTTCAAGGGTGCGAAGCTTATCGCCAGGAGTTATTCTTTCGGGAGAGTATCCAAGTTTGAAATCAACACTCTGAGTAAGGCCTGATACTTTTGCGAGTATTGGCCCACAAATCTCTTCGGTCACACCGGGGTATACTGTGGACTCATATACGACTATATCACCCTTAGAGAGCACCTTGCCTACGGTTTCACTCGCGCGCTTCACTAAACCCAAGTCGGGTTGGCAATTCTGATCAACCGGGGTGGGTACGCACACAATGTAGAAGTTGCAGGCCCGCAGATCGTCAGTACTTGAGGTCATGGTAACTGAAGTTGTTTTGATGCTCTCCTCGAACCCTTCATTGGTCGGATCCTCACCATCGCAGAGCGCTTGAACTTTTCCGGTATTCATGTCAAATCCAACAACACCAGAGAATTTCCTTCCTAGGGCCAGGGCAAGTGGAAGACCTACATATCCCAGACCGATAACGCCAATTTTGACCTCTTTCATGTTACTTTTTGTTCCTGATAAAATTCGCATACGTGAGTGGCTGATGGTAGTGACTATTGTCCCGGTTCAGTGATAGCTAGGAGGTATTCATAGCCAGGAGGTATTCATAGCCAGGAGGTATTTATAGCCAGGAGGTATTTATAATAGTAGCTATTTATAATAAGATTTATCCAATATAGCTGACTAGTTACGGTACGCGATGATACCTATAGAATAAGCCTCCGACTAGCTCGGAGACTAGTCGCAAACGGATATTGAGTCAACGAGAACACGTTTTTTTTAGGGTTTTTCTACAGTTTTCTTTTAGTACACCCATTCCAGATTATAGCGAATTTGCTGAACCTGCCCCGCTCACGCGTGGCCGCGACTTCGGCCGCCGTCTAGAGAATGGGCCGATTTTCGCTGATCGGCTTAATTCAACATCTTTTTTACGAAGGTCGGCAGGGCAAACGCTGCCTTATGTACGTCTGCATTGTAATAATTGAGGTTGTTTGCTTCGGAAAAGCTGTTGACTACGGTTTCATCCAGTCCACTGGTCGGATCAAGCGGCGTTTTGCCCGCTAAGGTGAAGCTCCACATGCCCGTGGGGTAGGTCGGGATAAATGCCAGGTAGCAGTGCACGCTGCTGAAGATCTCGTTTAAGCATTTATTCAGCGCAACAAAAGCTCCCTGGTTAAACCGTGGACTTTCGCTTTGGGCAACCAAGGCTCCATTCGGTGCCAGAATTCGGTGCACGTTTCTAAAAAACTCAGGAGTAAACAGTCCCTTGGCAGGGCCAACGGGGTCCGACGAATCGAGAATTACGAGATCATAGGCAGCGCTGGGCGCATTCCCGACGAAGCGGATACCATCATCAATAATCAGGTTCAGTCTTGAATCTTTCAAAGATTCGGATAGTTGCGGAAGGTGTTCACGGGACGCCCGAACGACAGTTTCGTCGATTTCAACCATGGTAACGTGGGAGACACCCGGGTGGCGCAGGAGCTCACGGACGGTGCCGCCATCTCCTCCGCCGATCACCAGCACAGTACTGGCACTAGGGATGAGGTGCAGCGGCACATGGGCGATCATCTCATGGTAGGCGTACTCGTCCTTCTCTGTACACATGACCATAGTATCTATGGTAAGCATTTTGCCATAGGCAAAGGTCTCGTACACTTCGACTTTTTGGAACTGAGATTTCTCGCTGAACAACCGTTCGCCTTTATGCCTAATAGAAAGTGCGATATTTTCATTTCGATCGGTAAACCAAACGCTTCTCGTGAGTTTCGGATCCCGCAAACTCTGCGTAGTCTGGTCGCGGAGATCTCCTAGGTCAAACTCGCTGCGCTCGAGCAGCTGCAGCTGACCACGATTAATTTCAATCGCTGATCCGTGCTCAGCTTTGAAGGCCTTTTTAAGTAGGTCGAAGGAAATCCAAGGCTCTACAGAGTTGCCGCAGGTGAAAAGGTCCACAGCGGCATAGCGATATTCTGGCCACGTATGAATAGCGAGATGACTTTCCTGAATAACAACAACACCGGAAACGCCAAATGGCGAGAAGTGGTGAAAATTAGAGCTGATGACTGTAGCCCCGGCCTCTTTTGCCGCATGGATCATGGACGCCTCGATCAGGGGAACGTCGTTTAAGATTTCGGACGAACATCCGAGGAACTCAACTAAAATGTGTCTTCCGAGTGTGTTCATGCGCCTAATACAATTTTAAATTTCGTAAAATCAGATAGAGTTTGTCGGGCTCGTGAATAATCCGGGCTAGTATAGCGTAGGAGAGGAATGGACAACTATATATTTCTAGGAACTGATACGTCGGTTGGAAAAACGCTGATTATGGCAGGTGTTGCACGAAGGCTGCATTTATCGGGTCAGCGTGTTGCGCTTTTCAAACCGGTGCAGAGTGGCGGAGTAAGAGACCATGAGGGCACTATTTTGTATACTGATGCGGATGTCCTGAGTTTGGCAACGGGGAATTTATTGTCGGTTGAGCTAATTGCGCCGTGGCGCTTTGAGCCGGATATCGCGCCGTTTGTCCTGCTTGAGGAGAGTGGGAGGACCGTCGCCTTTGATGAGGTCCTAGAGAGTTTTCAGCAATTGGTGGTTGGACATGATCGGGTTTTTGTTGAGGGTGCGGGTGGGGTCGCGATCCCTTTATTTGGGAATATTAGTGCGGTAGATCTTCTGAAGGCACTTAACCTGATCCCTGTGATTGTGGGGC
>JBIIDM010000217.1:0-5223 GCA_044238365.1 Bdellovibrionota bacterium
GGATGCTAAATTTGCCTCAGAACTGGAGGCGCTGGGTGCTGTTAATCCACTTACGGCCGATATACATCATTTCTTTTTTCACCGGTCCTTTCCCGTAGATGGTAGGCACAATGCCAAGATCTTCAGGGACAAATTAGGCGAGTGGGCGAGTGGTCAATTGTCAAAAAAAAATAGAGTGGTGAATTCCTAGTAGGCATACCCATCTCAGTTCAAAATAGCTGAATGCGCTATTCTGTGGATTAAGCCCTCTCGACCTGGCCTTTGCAACGAGTATATCGGTTCCTTACTTTTTCTGACTTTTGAGTTTTAAACCTGAGTTCTTACGCCGAACTCTAAAAACGTCATAATTTCATACAATCTGGATTACGAATATGCCGAAGAGTCTCGTCACGGGTGGAAGTGGTTTTGTTGGAAAGGCGTTGGCGAAGGCGCTAATTGCCAAGGGGCACTCCGTAGTCGTCACCTCTCGTAAGAATATACCTGATCTTGAGTCGTTCGGTGCAACGATAATCAAGGTTGATTTAACCCGGGATATTTCGGTGTTGAAGCCCTATCTTCGGGATGCCGATGCGGTGTTTCATACCGCCGCAAAGGTCTCAATGTGGGGATTGTTCGAAGACTTCTACCGAACCAATGTGGAGGTCACGCGGTCGCTCCTCAAGCTTGCTCAGGAGGTGGGCGTGGAGCGGTTCATTTATACGAGCTCTCCGAGTGTGGTAGCTAGTGGTGCTGATCTTTGTAATGTTGATGAATCTGTTCCCTACCCGGACCACTATGAAGCCTATTACCCGCAAACCAAAGCTGAGGCGGAGCGTGAGGTCTTAGCAATGAATTCTCACCAGGGAATGAAAACGATTGCTTTAAGACCTCACTTGATTTTTGGTCCAGGTGATTCGAATCTTATTCCGACCATCATCGCGAAGGCGCAGGCCGGTCGGTTAGTTCGAATAGGTGACGGAAAGAACCTTACGGATCTCACGTATATTGATGACTGTGTTGATGCACATATTGCGGCCTATGAGAGCCTGAGTACAAATCCGCGCGCAGCGGGAAGACCCTACTTTATTTCTCAGGGTGAACCGGTCGTTATGTGGGAGTGGATAGATAGCGTGTTGCGGAGCTTTCAGTTGGGTCCTGTGAATCGGAGTATTCCTCTATCGGTGGCGCGGCTACTCGCCAATGGGGCAGAGTGGTGGGCTAATCGAATGACACCGGGCAAGGAGCCGTTTCTGACTTCATTTTTGGTGTCTGAGATGGCAACAAGTCACTACTTTAACATCGATGCAGCCCGTCGTGAGCTCGGATACGTTCCACGGCGAAAGATTCAGGAAGCTATGCATCAGACATTTATCAATGCAGGTGTTGAATAGTTGAAATAGAACATGCTCGTTGCGCTGCGCTTATCTTCCCATAATCGCTGGAAATACAGACGTAAGTAGCTGAAATTATGTCAGCTAGCCTGGTCGTCATGGGATAATTGGACGACGTAGCGAACCAAGCTTGCACCAATATAGCACCCACCCCATGTATCTAAAAAAATTTTGACCCACTTACCTTTGTTCTTACGTCGAACTTGAGGTTATGATGACGCCCTCAGGTTCGGTCGAGAAAGCAGATCGAGTTAAATTGTATAACTGGCAGGGAAATAGATGAGAAGTAGAACCGAGCAGGAGCAGGTACGATTTGAGAAGTTAAACGCGCTTCGCGAGGGGGGATTTTCCTATCCCAATGATGTGAAGCTTGATGGCACCACGAAGTCTGTAAGAGAATCTGAGCCCAGCGATTCACCGGTTCGCTTTACTGTTGCTGGCCGGATTGTGCTTATGCGGGATATGGGAAAGGTCGGGTTTGCTACAATCTCGGATGCCGCAGGGAGGTGCCAGATCTATCTTCGTAAGGATGAGCTTGGTGAGGTTGCCTTTGGAGCATTTAAAAATTGCGACCTTGGTGACATAGTTGAGGTTAAGGGCTTTTCATTTGTCACTAAAACCGGTGAGGTGACATTGCACTGTGAGTCGTTCAGACTCCTTGTGAAAGGGTTGGTTCCTTTGCCGGAGAAGTTTCACGGACTCAGTGACGTTGAGCAGCGTTACCGTCAGCGGTACCTCGATCTGATCGTGAACGAGGAAAGCCGAACGGTATTTCGTACGCGCTCGCGAATCATTAAGGAGATTCGCCGTTTTCTTGATGATCGTGGTTACCTGGAAGTCGAAACGCCCGTACTTCATGATATCGCCGGTGGCGCTGACGCTCGGCCCTTTACGACGCACCATAATTCGTTGTCCCAGGATATGGTATTGCGGATTGCTTTAGAGCTTCCACTGAAGAAGCTTGTCGTTGGGGGGTTCGAAAGGGTGTACGAGCTGTCCCGTGTATTTAGGAACGAGGGATTGTCCCGCAAACACAATCCAGAGTTCACAATGCTGGAGCTGTATCAGGCGTATGCGACGTTTCATGAGATGATGGATCTTACTCAGGATCTGTACTTGAGAATTGCCAACCTTGTAGTTGGAGGTTGTAAAATACCATGGGGCGAGGAGCTTCTTGATTTAACACCTCCCTGGCCGCGGATTTCAATGATGGATTCCATCTACGATATTGGAGGCATAGAGCGGGGTAGTGTTGATCTCTCTGATTTGACTGCGGTGATCCAGGTTGCCGGGGCTCACCATATTGAACTTGAAGATCCACGGGATTGGGGCCGTTCGCTAGAGTCGTTGTGGGGTGAGCTGGTTGAGAGTAAAATTCGTAATCCTGTTTTCATCACCCATCACCCGTCCTCCATCAGTCCACTGAGTCGCAAGAATGATGAGAATCCACTGGTCACTGACCGTTTTGAGCTTATTATAGCGGGAATGGAGATGGCTAATGCATTCTCTGAGCTAAACGATCCGATTGACCAGCGCCAACGCTTTGAGGACCAACAATCCAGGGCGGTGGCCGAGGGGCGTTCAGCTGCGCTTGATGAAGATTTTCTGCGCGCACTAGAGGTGGGGCTGCCTCCAACTGCCGGAGAGGGTATCGGGATTGATCGCCTTGTAATGCTGTTTACAAACTCCTCGACTATACGAGATGTTGTGTTATTTCCACAACTGAAGCGTGAGGAGTAGAGTCAGCTAATGACATCAGATTCATTAAAGAGCCGTTTCTATTTTAGTTGGTGGATCGCTACGAGGTATCTCTGGTTTCGACGTGGCGAGGCTGGAATTACCGTAATAACCGCTATATCAGTTATCGGAGTGGCCATAGGCGTGATTACGCTCAATATGGTAATGGCGGTGATGACGGGGTTCCAGACCGAGCTGAAAAGTAAGATACTTGGTGCAGACGCCCACATCACAGTGCGTCGCTTTGAGGGGAGTATCCCGGAGTGGGAAGCTGTTCAGCCCTTGATTGAATCGGTACCGGGTATTACGTCGGTTTCTCCGTACACGTATTCACAAGCACTCATTCAGACGGAGCAGGGAGCTTCCGGGATTATAATACGGGGGATCAGTGAAAATACCGGGGCAGCAGAGCAGCTTGACTCATACCTTTCCAAAGATATGCCACTGACTCCTTTATTTCATCCTTCGTTGGACCCCAACCGGCCTCATCTGCCCGGAATAGTCGTGGGGCGTGAACTTGCTAAAACGTTAAATCTTCACATCGGTGGCGTGGTAACGTTGCTTACGCCTCAAACAACATCGACACCCTTTGGGCTTGCGCCGCGTTTTCGGCGTTTTGAGGTTGTTGCCGTCTATGCCTCAGGCCTGATTGAATACGAGAGTGGTTTGGCGTATGTCGCGCTCAATGAGGCGCAGAGTTTTTTTAGAATGGGCGACGATATTACGGCATTCGAGGTTCGAGTGGAAAAGGTTGATGACGCACCACGAGTATCACGGGCCATTATTGACGAGCTTCATAAGAAGCGTAACGGCTTTTACACCAGAGATTGGACAGAGGTGAACGAAGCATTCTTTGAAGCGTTTAAATTGGAAAAGCGGGTATATTTCATCGTACTGCTGCTGATTATTGTGATGGCAAGTTTTTCAATTGTCAGTTCACTTATCATGGTGGTCCTTGAAAAGCGTAAGGACATCGCCATACTGAAGGTGCTTGGATCAAACAGGTCATCGATCGCTCGTGTTTTTAATATGCAAGGAGCAGTGATTGGGGCGTTAGGGGTAGGGATAGGCACGTTTGGTGGTTTTATTGGCTGTGTATTGCTTGATACCTACGGCTTTCCGATTGACCAGCGAATCTTCCAGATGGCAACACTACCCGTCAAAATTGAGCCGTTTAATTTCTTTATCGTTGCCGTCTCGGCCTTTGCCATTTGTTGTGGCGCGACGATTTATCCTTCGATGCGAGCGGCTACCTTACAACCTTCGGAAGTGCTCCGCTATGAGTAACTCTGATATGACCAACCTGCCTCCAGCCAATAAGGGTATTTGTCTCAGTGGCGTAACAAAAACGTATAGTGATGTCACTAGTGATCTAGTGGTTATAGAGTCATTGTCGTATACGTTTGACATTGGAAAATCGTGTGCCATAGTTGGACGGTCAGGAATTGGCAAGTCAACGTTGTTGCATTTAATTGGTGGATTAGATCGGCCCCAAGCTGGTGAAATCTTCGTAGAGGGGACCAATATAACCCGGCTTAATGATGTCGAGATGACGTCATTTCGTGGCTCGCGAATCGGATTTATATTTCAGTTTCACCATCTGCTCCCGGAATTTACCGCGCAAGAAAACGTTGCCATGCCCCTGATAATCTCCGGAATGGCCAAGCCGTTGGCATTGGAGGCGGCTTCGGAGGTGTTGGTACGGGTGGGGTTAAAAGAACGGCTGTCACATATCCCGGGGAAGCTGTCTGGCGGTGAACAGCAGCGCGTGGCGATAGCACGAAGTTTGGTTACAAAGCCAGCGGTCGTGCTTGCTGATGAGCCAACAGGCAATCTTGATGCCCGGACAGCTGAAGTAGTGAGACAACTCTTACTTGAAATTCAGCGTGAGCATGGGACCACCCTGATCGTGGTGACTCACAGTGATGAATTTGCCGGGAGCATGGATTATACAGTTGAAATGCAGTACGGAGGGCACTTGACCTTGGTTAAGGATAGTAATGTCGCATAACAGTAATGTCGCATAACAGTGGTTTTAGTGCTGACTGTTGAGGTGGGATTGTTGTATACCCATTCTAATTCAAAATGTCTGAAGACTCTATTTGCTGGAATGGGT
>JBIIDM010000218.1:0-5219 GCA_044238365.1 Bdellovibrionota bacterium
GAGGTTAGTACTGTCGATAATGGCCAATTTTTCGTAGGAGAACCGGAGACTACTAACGATCCTTGGCAGAATGGGGGGTGGGAGCAGTCGCAGCCTGAGCGCCCTGAGAGATATGCTAATCCAACAAGGATAATTCCTTTGGGAGGGGAAGCTCGGAATCGACAGCGTGTTATATCAAATTCTAATCTTGTTGGTGCACCACCACCCCAGGCTCCAGTTGGTGGGTATAAGTTTCAACAACGACCCGGAGCAAGAATCAAAGACGTCCTTAAGGATCCTGTAGTATCGGTAGTTGTTCTCATTGCTTTGATGGTCATTGTTATTATTGCTGTATCTGTATCTGTATCTGTATCATTTATCTTTAACGGTTCCAACAAAGTACAGCGGAAAGTGCTTCTTCCTTCAGTAAGCGTTGTACAGGGTCTACCAAGTACATTGGAGAAAACAAGAGTTTATCCGACTCAGACCGCTAGTTCAGAGGAAATTACTGGAGAGACTGTTTTAGCAAAATTGCACGAAAGTATCGAGGCCGTCGATAGTGTGGTTCAAGAAGGTAAAGTCATCGGGGGGGCTAATGCTGAAGTCATAGCGAGAGAGCAGGACAAAGAGTCTGCAAAAGGAAAAGGAAAGGGTGGGGATGAAGTTTATTTTTCGGCGCTGTCTGAGATAGAAGATTCAGAATATCGTTGGATCATAGAGATCGCTGCTCTGACAAAGCAATCCGATTATGAACGCCTCATGATACAGCTTCAAAAAGATGGTTTTCATCCATTTGTTAGAGTCGATAAACTGTCTACTGGAGTCGATGTTTTCCGCCTCGAGCTTCGCGAGTTTGAAATGAAGGAAGCTCTTGTTAGAATATCGCAGTTGAAGAGATTAAAGTATATTGAGCCAAAGCAGCTGGTTATAAAACCGGCTAATGAGTCCAAAGGGAAATAGGATCATTAATTTATTTTACATTCTCTAAGATCTTCTTCATCTCTTCCCGGCTGCTTAAACCGATTTGATCTATTAATAGGATACCAAGATACTTATAATAGGCTGCGTACTCTTCGGAAAGATTTTTGGTGTGTAACTCTACAGTGTAAGTATCGTTTCGTGCTATTGGACCGGAAAGAGCCTCTTGAGGGTTTTTTTGAGCAAGATTATTCAGAGCACTCTGCATCAGGCGGATTAGTATGGAGTTAATAGCCTTCTTTGGCACCCCTGCAGAAGCAAGAATATTTTCCGAAAGTGAATAGAGTCCGACAAGGTAATTACTCGCGATACAGCAGCCCGCATGATAAGCGGTCTTCAGTTCTGGGTCTATTGGTATGGGCGTGCCGCCAAAACTTTTGAATATTGGCAACAACACAGCAAGAGCCTCTTTATCTCCTTCGTATGAGCATACCGTACCACCAAAGGAATGAGCACTGGTTGTGGGATCTCCAAAACTGAACGCTGGGTGTATGCTTGCGGTATAGGCCCCTTTTGCTCTTAATGCACTCAGGGCTCCAGATGTATGTACGCCGCTGCAATGAAAGACGATTGCCCCAGGAACGACTGCGCTCTGGGTAGATAGCCTTTCGGATACCAGGGCAATCACGTCGTCAGGAACAGTAAGTGCCGTTATTCCGTGGATTGTGCGTAGATCATCAACTCTCACTCTTTCTGGTAGTTGATCTTCGACAAGGTCATAGACGTCTGAAAAGTTGAAATCATCGCCGTCGACTATAGTCGAGAGAGTGTGGTGGGCGATGGCATTTAGAATGCATAAATCTCTGCTTCTGTTTATTAACAAGGAAAGAGTCTTTCCGACTTTGCCGAATCCAACAATCGTACACTTCTGGATCTTTCTTCTTTCTATCATATTGGATTGGCTCTCAAAAAAGCTGAATTTCCTACACTCTAATGGTAATCACATCCATTTATTCTAGAGGCACATTTCGTGAATAATCCGATTTAGGGCGCGTTGAATACCCCTGTTCTTGCGTCGAACTCAACTTACGAAACGCCAGTAGGGGCCACTCCGTTACGATAGTGTAGATTAGTATATACTTCGCGTCTTCTTAATGGACTCATAACCTCTGGATATGGTCATCCATGCTATCAACATAGCCCATGGAAACCAGATGAAACTTAAGAGTTCTTTAAAGACAAATCCGGTGACTAAAGCAGAAATTTGTATTGTAGTAATTAGGAAGAGAGTCTGATATTGCGCTGATCGGTTTCCCATGTATCGATGGGCAGTATACACTGTCAATATGAAAAAGACGGACAAAATCCCGTAGTCAGATAAGGAGATATGCCGACTCAGTATAAGAATGGGGATTGTAAGCACGGTTAAAATGGCAAATATAGCCTTTTTAAAGTCCGGTAACGGAGTTAGTATCTCGTTGCTTCTTGCAAACATGACCACTTGGACAATGACCAACAGAGAATAATCGTACATCCAGGCATAGGGCGCTAGTGCAAGTGATAGGCATGTATAAAGACAGAGGTCATCAATAGTGAATCTTCGATCTGTTTCTGACCACATCCCCTTCATTCGGCGAATTCCAACGATTCTTTGAGTTGCTACTAGTAGCAGTGCTGCAAGGGGCAGTGCAAAGACAGGCCAGGCAGGATTGTAATTAAACAGTTTAATCCAAACCATCCGAATAACCGTCGGAATTGTTGAGCTCTTGTAGATCATGGGTGTTTTGTCTATGGAGGCGTACTCGGAAAATATGGCAGGGTTAAACCAAAGCACCCACAGATTGAGTGCGCCTACTCCGCAGGCAGCGCTCAAAAGAGCTTTCCATCTCTTTTCTGATAGCAGCGAGATAACTATCACAATTCCCGTCAAGTAAATGAGGTGAGGTTTTAGTGTGCACGGTATCCAGAGTAGCCCAGCAAGTATATCGCGCTCAGCCCTGTATGCCAGAAATCCCAGCAAAAGCGAGATATAAATCATCAACGAAAGTTGACCGTACCATAGCATCATTATACCCGGCAAAAATGCCATGGTAATGTTTATGGCTGTTGTTCTGCGTAGCTTCAAGGAGCGCTGTAATAAAAACGATGGCAATAGAAATGCTGTCGCATTAAACAAAAACCACAGTATTCGACTTGTCTGAAATGACCAAATCATAAATGGCAGAAAGATGGGTATTGCCCAGGGTGGATTGAGAAAGTATTGCTCGGATTTCAGAGTTGGCATAGCCAGCTGCTGAACAGCGAAGAGTTGGTCGAATTTATATGGATTGCCACCCTTTATGAAAACGTGGACTCCGCCCCAAAATGCTATCAAGTCCCGCGTTCCAACCATTTCCGGCGGATTTTCCCACTTGGAAGAATAAATAAACGTGTCGTAATAGAGCCATGGCAGTATTGCCAGAAGCGTTAATAGGAGAATTAGTTTAAGGTTAGTAGGTGATAGTGTTTTCAAATGTTTATCGTCAGTTAAATGACATGGTTTGTGGATTGATCCGCATTAATAATGCATTTATTTAAATGATTTTGGCTTTTTTCTCGCGTCAGAATCTTGCCAAAAGCAGAATTTTAATAAGGTATTTAACTCCTCAAAAACACACCTAGATTCCTGTCGGTTCCTCAAGGAAGATTGTTCGAACGAAGAATTTTTTTTCAATGATACGTTGCAAGGCTCTAAGACCGAAGGTTTCGGTAGCATAGTGTCCTGCAAAAACAGCAGAAATGCCAAGTTCCTTTGTGAGGTGATAGGCTTCGTGTTTAGGTTCGCCCGAAAGGAAAAGATCAAGCCCTAATTTCTTCGCCTCAGGAATTCCAAAAGTACCGGATCCGGTAACGCACCCGATTGTCGAAATGGTGTGCGCCCCAAAGGGGAGTGTCGTTACGTTTGTACATCCTTCAAAAGCTTTTGTTCTTTCAATGATTGATTCTATGGGCATCGCTTTGGCCAAACGTCCCTGGGCACCGACGTATGATCCTTTATATACAAGGAATGGTTTTATGTCTTCAGCGCCAATGGCCCGCAGCAGCTCAGCTCCGTTGCCGACGTCCGGGTGACCATCAAGGGGGAGGTGGCTCGCGTACAAAGTGCAGTTGTGGGACAACAAGTTGTATAGCTTATTTGCATGGGGGCCTATGATTGGTTGACTCTCTCCCCAAAAAAGGCCGTGATGCACGATCATAAGATCGGCCCGTGCTTTGATAGCAGACTCTATACATGACAGGCCAGCATCGACTGCAAAGGCAACCGTAACAGAGTGTGAGTCAATTCGGAGTTTTTCTAGACCCAGGACCGTTCCATCAACCTGCATACCATTAATCGCTGAATCACTATAGCGCTCGGGTGTGAGCAGGTGATTGAGGAACTCACAGATCTCTCGAACAATATCTTTTGGAGACGTCATAGTCAGAGCTATTTTTAGTTCAGGGTGGATGCACTGTAACGAAACGTGAGCTTCACCTATTCTATCACCATTTTGCCCTATGTAGGAATAGTTTATTAACTACAAGGAACAGCGAGTGTATATACAATGACTATGTTTGATTAGTGGGGTAACGGGGGAGGGATGTCCGTTAGCTGTGCAAGCATGTCGTTCTGTATTTTTTAAATAGGCCGGTCTCAACCTGTTGTTATTTTTCGAATTTTTTAGAGGCGAACGCGGAACGACAATTTGATCAGG
This sequence comes from Bdellovibrionota bacterium, assembly GCA_044238365.1. Classification (GTDB taxonomy): domain Bacteria; phylum Bdellovibrionota_C; class UBA2361; order UBA2361; family JBIIDM01; genus JBIIDM01. The sequence continues at coordinate 4,632 of JBIIDM010000218.1, forward strand.
TGGTCGTTGTGTTAGATACGTCAGTAATAGAAAGTCAGTCCTAGTGCTGGAAAGCGGGAAAAATACATAAGCACTTACAGCTGTCTTTTGAACCCGAGTACGCTATACTCTACAGCCTTTTGAGACGTATTTGGTAGCTGCTTAGGTATCTTAGTATCTACCTCGACCCTATACGGTTCAGTCAGTTTTACTTGCTCGGGATCTTAAACCTGAGTTCGACGTAAGAATTGCGGTAACTGGCTGAAATTACTTCGTCCACTTCGTTGCTCATGATATAAAATGCTCGACGTAGCAAGCTACGCTTGCGCTTTTATATCACTGCACGCCTTGTGTCTAAAGCAATTTCAGTCAGTTACCTTTGTTCTTACGTCGAACTCAGGTTTTAAGGGTCGATGGTCGCGATTCTTTTATGATCAGGCCCGGTTCTATGCCAGCTATTCCCGCTCGGGGGCCCAGGGACTTCGTCCCTCTTCGCTGATCGCGAATTCACCCTGTGAATTCAGTGTGTTGTAGCTTTCATAGGGTGAGCTGACATTAAAAAAAAGCTACAATAGTGCGCGCAAACATTTTAAAAATATTGCTGTACTC
>JBIIDM010000219.1:0-5217 GCA_044238365.1 Bdellovibrionota bacterium
GCCATCCGCTGGGGTAGCCGATGCTTTGAGTACCTGGGCAGTTATTGATGGAACAGAGGTGGTTATGCGACAGCTTAGAAAGAGGGGGAGCGAGTTGCAAAGTGTACGATTTGAGGAACAGTAACAGGGTTAAACCTAAAAAGAGCAGTTTCGTGATCTAAAGCGGCCCATATAGCTGAATTTACTTCGAATTTAGCGATTTTGGGTTTTGCCGTATCGGCAATACTTGATTGCGACTCAAAATCACTAAATTTTTGTAATTTCAACTAGCTGGGACCACTTTGTCCCACTCAACTGCTCTTTTTAACCTGAGTTCGACGTAAGAACAAAGGTAACTAGTTCAAATTGCTTTAGACAAGAGGCGCGAGTGGATATTTTGCTACGTCGAGCATTTTATATCATGAGCAACGAAGTGGATGAAGTAATTTCAGCCATTTGCCGCAGTTCTTACGTCGAACTCAGGTTTTTAGGTTGATGGCTGCCGGATAGTTCATCGTGAACTAGTTAAGTCACACGCTCCCTTGAATGCTGAACACGGGTACTTTGCGGAAAGCTTTGCAGAAAGAGCCACGAGGGTAATGTCCGGTGCTTGTTCTGCATAGAGCCATGAGTAAAAGAATTCCGTTAAACTTCGTCCACTTACCTCCTCTGCTACTTCGATAAAATCGGAGATCTCCGCGGTTGCTCCAGCAAATCGTTGGTAATATGTTTGAAGAATTGCTAAGAAAACATCATCGCCCAAAAGATTCTGCAGAGCATAAAGCGTAAGAGCACCACGATAATACACTCCACCATTAAAAAGATTTTCCCGATTCACAACTCCAGGGGCACTGATAGTATCTTCAAGACCTAGCTTACTGATATCTCGTATCCCAACATACTTAGCCAATATGGTAAGGTTGGAATTAGTCAGCACCACATTCTGGTATGGTACTAGGCTCAAAACAGACCGAAGGTCTCTAACCTTTATACCTTGTTTCGGGACGGCAGTAAGAACATTACCCAAGTTTGCACCTGATATTTGAGGAAACAAGGCTTTGATAATTTTCTTTACCCTCTTATATGACAAGTGCTTGTTTTCGACGTTGAAGGAGCCAATCAAGCGAAATAGGAGTTCATTGACAAGAACTTCCAGAGAAACCTTATCGATAGTGCCATGTACACCAATTGAATAAGCCTTAAGCATCTCCAACTCTAAAGTACCGCCACCACTCTTTACTGCCCAAAGCGACTCCAGATAAGTTGCAAATCCCTCATTCAACCAAATATTCTGCCAACTTTTTACCCTGACACTATTACCAAACCATTGATGAGCCAACTCGTGTGCCACAACGCTACCATTTACTTTTGTGCCGTAAATTGGACGAGTTTGCGTTTCCAGCGCAGAGTAAGAAGGATAATCAACAACTATCGCACCAGCCGTTTCGAATGGGTAGGGGGCAATCAATTTGCTAAAAAATCGAAGAATGTTCGATTGCTGAGTAAATGGCTGCATTTCTTTCGCAGTGTACCTTGAAGGAAAGTAATTCAAAATAGATACTATCTTATCACCAATAGCAAACCTACTCTTCTGTGTCCGAAAATCACCTATAGCGATAGTGGCCAGATAGCTTGCCATAGGGCTCTCTGCAGTCCACACGTAAGTATTTGTATCTTCATTCTTAATAACATTAGTTAGCAATCCATTCGCCGCAACCTGATACTTATTAGGGACAGTTATTCTGAAAATATATGTTGCGATATCACTTGGGTGATCGTTTGCTGGGAACCATTGAGGCGCTCCGTTTACTTGCGAAGCGACAACTGCCCCTTTTTTATAGCGATTCCAGCCGACACCAATCTCATTTCGTGAATAAGTTGACGCAACAACTTTAGGAATGCCGCTGTACAGAACCTCTATTGAAAATTGAGTACCTGATGTCAGTGTAGAAGCAGGAATGACCGTAAGCTCTTCGCCATCTCGTGAAAAGTCCGCATTGCCACTATTCACTTTAATTGATGCAATTTCGAAATTCGCAAAATCAAGGTTAAAGGAACATAGGTCCTGCATTGCTGTGGCGCTTATGATTGCCGTCGCATTGATCGAGCCATCTCCGTTATTCCCATTCCACTGGATATCCAGTGAGTAGCTTTGAACATCATAACCGCCATTACCTGAAAGCGGGAAAAGACTATCCCCAAGTCCTGGACTACCAACACAGCTCTCCTCCGCAGCACCCTCAAAGAGAACCCCTGATACACACAGCAACAAGGTGCAAACAAATTTCAACTTCCACATATAGCTCATTCTCCGTCGTTCATTCAAAAATAACATGTCGTTTAACGCTGCTCATGTCTACGGATCCTTCAAAGATCACACAACAAGAGTTCGCCGATTTCTTCCTAGCCTACGACACAATCTAAATATAAATATAAAATCACCTTGAGGCGATCTTAATAGCGAGGCAAGTCACCTAAAAAAAGCAACACCCAAGGATAGGCATTTCTATGTGCCGCATTAGACCAAAAACGTTTACTTAGGTACTTAGTCCCTTATATCATGAACACGAGCATGGCGGCCGTCCTTGGAGTTTATTACTAGTGCCGGAGTGCCTCTTTTTGCCCCACTTGGGCATAAGTACGATAACTGCCCAGCAAAGTAGCGCAGTGGTACACGCAATATCAAGGCATCTAATGAGGGCTTCATATAGGGAAATCATGATATGCTCCAAACTGTTATGTTGTACGCAAAGAATGAACAGAACCAGGCAAGCAGAGCCATTCCACCAAACATCAGCGCAGGCCAGCGCCAGCTCTTGGTTTCTTTATAGGCGACCACGATTGTGGAGAAACATTGGCAGGCAAATACAAAAAACACCAGTAGAGCTACCGCGGAGGGGAAAGTAACAAAGTTGGTCGCACGGATGCTCTCCAGTGCAGAAAGCCCGGGCACATGCCGACCGGAAGATTCGATGAGGGTTGCCAAGGAACTTACGAATACCTCGCGGGCCGCAAATGAGGTGATTAGCGCGATGCAGACCTCCCAACCGAAACCGAGCGGTCGAAAAAGCGGTTCAACAAAGTGACCGAGCATTCCCGCAAAACTATCCTGCATTGTTCCGCCCGGAAAATGGGCCAGGCCCCACAACAGAATTGAAGAGGCAAGGATTACGGTCCCGGTAGACTGAACAAATATGCTCAGGCGATCATAGGTATAAATAAGGGCGTTCTTTACTGATGGGATACGTAAATCTGGTACCTCCATAAGAAGTGTAGACGGAGTACCCTTTAAAACAGTCAAGGAGAGTATCAGGGAGAGTATGATCGCAGCAACGACGCCTAAGGAATACAATCCAAATAGTACGAGCCCTTGCAGAGAGATAATCCCAAAGTACATTGCCTTGGGAAAGAAGGCGGTAATGATCAGGGAATAAACCGGAAGCCGTGCGCTGCAACTCATTAGGGGCGCAATCAGAATTGTGAGAAGCCGCTCACGCGGTGACGGAATAACTCTGGTCGCCATGATGCCGGGAACTGCGCAGGCAAATGAACTCAACAGTGGTATAAATGAACGACCTTGCAGGCCGATCCGCCTCATAAATGAGTCCATAAGATAGGCTGCGCGCACCAGATAACCACTTTCTTCAAGTAGTGATAGCATAAAGAAAAGCAATCCTATCTGGGGAATAAACATCAGGACACTTCCGATTCCCGGAACTAGACCTTCTGATAGGAGCTCTTGAAATAGGGATGGAGGTAGAAGTGAATAGAGCCAGTCACCCAGAGCAGATACAGAAGAATCGATAAGGCCCATCGGGTACGAAGACAATGAAAAGACAACTTGAAAAAGTAGGCTCATAACGAGCAGGAAACAGAATATCCCTGAGAGATTGCTTGTTATGATTGTGTCTAGGATTCTTCCGAATCGATGTGGGGTATAGGGGGCATAGGTGACGCATCCTTGCAATAGTGAAGCGATGGCCGCATACCGTTTAGAGGGGGTATACGTGTCGAGCACGTCGGTTTTAGGTACGTCACTGACGGCTTGGTAAGTCATATTTTCAATCACCTCGGCTCTCGTCTGCAGGGAAATGGCACTACTCAACGATGCTCGCAGTTCGGCACCATTTCGCCTATTATCCGGTGAAAGCAAGACTACCGGTACGCCTAATTTTCGCTGGAGTAACGCACCTTTTATCGAAATGCCCTGATGAGGCGCTATATCCATCATAGTTATGGCGAGTATCATTGGAAGTTTTTTTGCCCGTAACTGTTCAAACAGGTAGAGGCTGCGTTCAAGTTTAGTTGCGTCCGCAAGGTAAATTATGGCATCCGGTCTGGTAAATCCTTCAGTACCATTAAGAACATTTGCGGTTATATGTTCGTCAAGTGAGGTTGCGTCCAGTGAATAGATCCCGGGAAGGTCAATAATGCAAAAGTTCTTGCCATCAAGACAGGCGTACCCCTCTCGACGTTCTACAGTAACGCCTGGGTAATTGCCCACTTTATATCGGAGGCCGGTAAGGGCATTAAAAAGAGTCGTTTTTCCACAATTGGGATTGCCAATTAGTGCGATATTCAATGGGGGCGCCTCAATAGAGGCGACCATTTTTGGGACGGCACCTGTTGTTACTGAGATTGGTAGTTTGTTAGTATTTGCTGAGGTCACCGCAATTCTATCTCGTTAATTCTCTAGGTTGTCTCTACCATTATCAACGAAGCTTCTGAAGTACGTATAGCTATGTGACTTCGTTTGATACGGACGATAATAGGGTCTCCAAAGAAGCACCGACGTGTTATCTCAATCGAAGCTCCTTCGACGGCCCCAAAGGCGTATAAATTATTTACCAAGCTCTTGTCGCTGCGAAACACTGTGCGAATGACCGCGGGGACGTTAACCGCCAATTCGTTTAAGGGTATCAGCTTGCAATTTTTCGCTGGACCTTTCTGTGGTTCCATTTTATGACCATTAAAATTGTCATCATGAAAGTACGTATCAGTAATAGATGCCGAAAGTTGGTGATATAGTACTACATAAAGTTAGGCATGGCAAAGTCGCGATGGCGACCTGGCATTAGAATCGTGGAACCACGGGTGCTGAGCCAGAGCGCCTAGCAGGAATAATAGTAGTAACTGCTCAGGTATTTTCCCAATCTCTTCGTCAAATGATTGATTTTGTTCACTGCGGCGTGGAGTACCACGCCTCATTCACAAAACAATCACTTTCCTCGACCTTGA
>JBIIDM010000060.1:0-17795 GCA_044238365.1 Bdellovibrionota bacterium
CGGTGCTCTTTTCGGTGATGGATCTTTAAGAACATCCCGAATGAGAGAGCGCCCCCATCGAAATAGACTGTTTTTTTGTACACCCAGTTACATTTAACTAACTGGGTGTGCGATGTTCTGTATTTGTTTAGCTCAGCACTTTTTTTTAACCTGAGTTCGAGGTAAGAACAAAGGTAACTGATTGAAATTGCTTTAGACACAAGGCGCGAGTGATAGTACCTGTTCACCAGCCTGGCGAAGCAAGTAGAAGTAAGCGTTCACCAGGTTTGAAGACCTGATGGCGCTTACCTCAAACCGTGCCTGAAACGGTAGTATCATTAACCTGCCGCTTCCCCATTCCCTGGTTACTCCTCGGCCGGTTCTTGCGCGGTCTCTGGAGGGCGACCTTTTAGAAGTTCATCTTTAAACTTCGAAAGGTCGGGCACACCCAATGCGCCAAATGCATGCTCCAGGAAATTACCGCGAACATATGTCTTCTTATTATCGTCAACTTCCACAACCCTACCACCTTCTTCGCGAAGAGATTCGGTGCGTGCATTGTGAGAATCAAAGCTATCATATCGTTTATTTACAGCATCTTTGACTTGTGGCAGTTCCTGCTGTTCGGCTATGTATGATCTGCGGAAGAATGCCTCAAGACGATGAGCTATCTTCTCATCACTATTAAAAACTTCTTTCCGCAGTCGTTCTCGATGAGCACCCTCACTTTCCTCACCCATTCTAGCAAAAGCCGGGTTGGTTTCACCCTTCTTCACCAACTCTTCAATCATCTGCCCCATGGCATTGTTAACAGCATCTGCATCGGCCATCTTCTCCTTTACATAGGCGTCCATCTTCACATAGTCATCAAGTATACACCGAGCCTGAATTACCTTTTTATGCCGGTGCTCTTTCGGAGTTAAAAGGTCTACCTTATCAGGATTCGCAGCCCACTTATCCTCGTAAAACGGCTCATCCAGATCAATCCCCTGGTGACCGCTGAAATCTTTATTAATATCTATTTCAGAATAATCATAGGCCTTGCTGACTTTCTTACTACTGAGCTTTTTAATTATGGCGTTATTATCCTTACCACCAAAATTTGTTACTTTAAACTCGTCACTTTCTACACCCTGGAACACCATACCCGGCACTAGAGCCTTAATTTCATCTGGTGTAGCCCTCGCTAACCAATCGCCAAGTGCCAGAATTTCGGTTTTCCCCCCGCTCAGAGGCACTTCGATTTTATAGGCAATTCCGTCCCTAAAACGACTTAAATCGGCGCCGCGAAGATCGGCACCGGCAAGTTCGCTGATTCCATTTTTCAGATGAAAGATACCATCCTTGGGAAGCCGCGCACGAACATTAAGCGCATGCTTAGCATTCAAACGGTCTTGGATACTATGCTTGGATGATTCCGGCACCTCCGTGTCTGGATCGACCCGGCGGATGCCATCATCTGAAATCTGGCGGATATTTTCACCAGACACAGACGTACGAGCAATGCTCTGCAACTCTTGATTAGTACTCTCATTCTTACCTACAGACAACTCTGACAAATCCCCGTCATCATTTCCTATGTTCAAGGCTTGAGCATTTAGAAGATCCGCTTCGGGCGCAACTGAGGTATTGAGCATCTCAGGATCATCCTCGCTCACCTGCTGAAGATTCAGTACTTGAGCACCAGCGTTGTTACTCGGCTGTTCGTTTACATCCACTTGATTCATTTGCCTTCTCTTTCTATCAGATTAAAGTCACATTATACCTTCTGCAGCGCGGCTCCTGCCTCCAAAGCGAACACACCAGGAGAGCATAAATCTCCAAGATGTGTGATTGCCTTATCTCTTCTGTATTTAGTTACCGCCTTCTCCAATAAGGACTCCTCAATACCAACGTCCTTCTTTAACCGCTCTAATTGCTCTAATGAGATAGTGCCCGGATCGTTTTTTAACCTTACGTACTCTGCTGCACGAACTAATTTTTCAGCCTCTTTTACTAAGTCAGCATTTTGCTGATTTGTAAGCGTACTAAAATCCTGGTCAAAACCCTTAAGCCCCAAATCTTTCGCAAATGCCCTAATCGCCGGGTGCTCACTAGCAGCTACAACATCTGGCGCAGCATTACTCTGATTCATATCTCGAATCAGCTGCAGTGGGAGCTTCTTCATAGCATTATCCCCAGATTTCTCATCTTCAAGTAATGCAATAAAGCCCTTCTTATCCAAGCTGGAAGAGTACTGGCGCTCAAAAGCAGTATACCGTGCTTGAAAGTTCTCCCTGCTTTTATTGATCTCCTCTGTAAGGTGATTGACGGTATGTGCCAGGGAAAGTGCATCAGCGACCTTGCCTTGCATTGCAGGGTCGAGTTGCGCGTAGGCCTGTACCATCGGCTGGAGCTTTAAATTAAGGGTTCCTCCTGAAATCAGCTTGTTTATCTCCTCCTTGCCCTTGGGTAGTACGCCATCCTTGAAGAGTGCCGCGTACAACTCTTCAGAGTAGTAAATCGGTCTTCCTCCGACTAGCTTCTTCCACTCCTTAGCATCGGAGATATTGTTTATTCCATACTTTGAAGCGAGGGTTTTCCTGGCGGCATCTAAGTCTCCCCAAGCTTTGGATATAGCTGCAGCCTGATCGATTATATCAGTCGCATCATTGCCACTAGAAACAGCGGTCTGCTGCGAATTATACGTACTATTAGTAGTTCCTATACCCCCCCCCTCCGACAATCCTCGAGCCCGATGAACCCAATACATGGCCCCTGCAAAGGCGTTATTAGGATCAAAGCCAGAATTAGGTCCAAAATATGTAGCACTAGTGGCCAATGCATTAAGGTGCTCTTGGTAGCGTCCATTAAGATACTGTCTAAGATCGCGCTCGAAGACTACCGGATCACCCTTCGCATCCCTAGCCCCTATCAATGTAACCCCATCCTTCTTGTAGGCATCCAGGTTAAGCGAAGGACTCAACTCCGGGTTTGCCTCAATGGTACTACTTGCCTTAACAATCTCTTTGGTAGCCTCATCAGCCGTCCCGTTGAGCATAGCAAATACCTGCTCTTTCGTTATTTGCGATGAATTGTAGGACGACATTATAGCTGCCCGAAGTACTATTTGCGCTTTAGCCTCAACTAGTGCATCAACTTTTGAGATACCCGCCTCTTCTTTGGCCTCAAGAAAGGCAACTAGATCAAACTTTAGGGCACTCTTGAGCTCCTGAGTATCTTTCTGGCGTTGCTCATTTAGCAACGGACTACCCGTCAGTGAAGGCGATTGAGGGTTTTTCAGATACGGAGAGTTTTCCAGGTACGGAAAGTTTTGCTCTCCTCGGTAGGTCAGAAATTCTTCGCGTAAATTATTTTTGTCTTTCGCAAACTCCTTCTGCTGTTCTCCCGTAATCTTGCCCTTAGTAGCTGTCGAACTAACGTCGCTCAACTCCGAAACTGGATAAGGCAAAAGCACTGATCTGTCTAGATCCTGATTAGAGGCTGTCATAGTAATCTCTACTATCCAAAATAAAATTTCAACAATTAGGGTGAAAGCCGAACCCACTACAAGTGTTATGCGCACATGCAGAAAGAAGGTGTCGAAAAAAAGCAGCGGTCCTGCTTCGCCCCCCCCTCGTTCTGGCATAGCGGGATATCCAAAAAAAAGACTTCTCAGATTCGACCAAACCTAAAAAGGAACACCTACCTCACCCCTTATACATCGCTGCATACCCACGAGCATGGAACCCTCCAAGAATTGCCTCAACCACTGGCCGCGCTTCCGCCTCAGCCTCCTGGATCTCTTGCTGGCGCCTTGCAATTGGCACGATATTATTAGCAGCAGCTACTCGCTCTTCATACTTTCTCATAGCCGTACCCAAGGTGGGTATGCCCCGTAGCACAACATCAGCATTAACCTCGAACCTATTTGGCAATCCTGAACACCAATTCGGCGGTACATCGATCAGCTCAACGTAGACCTTATCAGGTCGCACACCATTCCCAAACATCCCAAATCGATAGGCTTTGCTGGTATCATCCTGGGTAAGTTTAAACTGCAACCCATAAGTGTTTGTATCAGGATCTAAGCCAAAAAAGTAGTTACTCCCATCGGCATCTTCCTCCCTCTTTGCAGTACGCTTGTGCATATCATCGGTAACCTTTTCTATCCGTTCTGCAGTTACGTTGCTCCACTCATGTGATCGCCGGTAATTGAAATGATCCTCCCACCAACTTCCTATTGGGTCGGACATTAGTCGCAAATTCCGCCTAGCTTGTAACTGATCTGCTGTCGGGTGGAAGTAGTTTTTTGACCATTTAATCTGAATCAACGGCAATATTTTCTCCCGCTCCTCCCACGTCATCAGCCTATTTATATCACAACCCTTAAACGCTATCGAATTAAAAGTCGTTCCTCGAAAGTCCGCGGAATAGGTACTGGCCGAGAGTGATATACGCCCTATATGATTTCCATACAATCTATTCGAGCTATCAAACCCTGCACCGCCATTCAAGTTGAGATCGAAGGTGTTCACCGTGCACCCGGTAACATTAAGCCCCGTACATTGCCCCAGGTTCCCGCCATGGCCAATACGCAACCTGTCGATCAAACAATTACTCAGGCATAGATTATAGAGAACGTTGCCATCTTTCCCTGTCAAAAAGTCCAGGTTATCAATCCGATGACCACTAAGATGAAAATTAGCTGGGACTGCTTGCAGGTCCACGTCCACACTATTGTTTTTCATCTCATATATACTACCCGATATCGTCTTATAAGGATCACAAAATGCTGAAAGAAATGCGTTAAAGAATTCTGGCTTTGGTCGATTCGGGTTGGCTACACCTACATAACTGACGGCAACAATACACTCCTGTACATCGATATTACTGAAATCTAGCCCCTTTTCGTTTATACCGCTGGTACTAAGCGAGAAAGTTGCATTTCGTGCCTCTAATTTGAGACCTTCGTTCACAGCGTTCATCATTTTATGGGTCAGTGTTGTTGCATCAGCAGCAAACATATGACGCCGGGCATATCCGCCTTTATTGGAACCACTCTTCCGATTTCCCAGCGGGTCGCAACTGTTGTCTACAAACGTTGAAAAACCGTCATAGATTGCCGCTGACGGTTCTGAATATGCCTGCTGGAAAGAAATGTAGGAGTCCACTACCTTGGCGTTGGGCTGATTTATCAAATGGGTATTGGTTTCGAAATGATTCCGATAGACGCGGCGGTTATAGAGACCGACTCCTGCGCTTACAGCAGGATCAGGATCAAGAGCAACTCTCACAAAATCCATTTCATTGTTGTACAGAAAAAATGATCCTTTCAACCTATCGGCACTTTCTGGGGTATTCAGCAGCGCGAGGGACGACTTAACCTCTTCCGGCTTCGTAAGGGAATGGTGGATCCTAACATTCACTCCCTCTCCAATCTCTTGAAAGGTCCATCTCTGCTTCACCATCCGGGACATTAATCGAGTAAGTTTTTTATCTTCCTTTAAATTGATCTCATCAAATATAGCTTTTCGAAAATCAACAAGATCTAAAGCACCCTCATGCCGCATCAGAATCTGCTTAGTGACGGGGGGACCCGATTGTTGATCAACACGAATATCTAATACAGCCTCAAAGTAATTGCTTGAACCTACCTGCTCCCGGATGGTGATTTTTTCGATCTCTGAACCAACATTATAATTGAGCACCGTACCATTTTTCTGGCGATGGTCACCGCTCACATTCTTTCCAACACAAAAAGTTTCTTCTGAAAGTTGAAAGACCACTGAGGATATTAATTTCTCATATATTCTAGGCCCGGCGCCTGGATCACTCTGATCAACTCTTTCATTGAGATTTGAAATCTCGTTTATTGTGTTCTTAATGAAAGCTCTCGGATCACTGCTAGACTTAATACCATCAGCAGGTTTTAAGAGCCTGACTCTATCCTTATGAATCCGCCCTGCAACTTGGGCATTTGCGATCGTGCTGGGATGTCCTACTATTGATGGACCGCCTGAGGGGTGGTAACCAATAGGAATCAAGTTACATTCGAGCTCACCTGTAGCACGCATCTTATATTCGACAATGCCAATGTCGCTGATCAATCCCTGGGGATCCGTTGCCGCTCTTGGCCCTCCGTCATTGTAGGTCAAGTTATTTTGTATACCCATGACAAAGCGTATTGGAGTACATCCTCGCCATAGCATTTCGCGTTCAAGTGCCGCTTCTTCAGGTCCATCATTTGCCATTTCTAACAACTTGGTAAACACTCTTTTCTGTTCATCTGAGACACCGCTCATTGCGAACATAAAGCCTGATTTCCTCGGATCTCCCTGTTCGTCCAGCCCCTCTAACCCCAAGGAATCGCGAAGCGAATTGGGGCCTTGTGTGAATAGGTCCTTAACTTTATAATCCGCCCCTGATGCCGTTTTTGGGAGCCCCCACCTATCGGCGTCAAGATCACCATTAATGAAAACCTGAAATTCCTTCTGATCGGGAATAATATATACCTCCTCATTCTTTACCATTCGATCAGGCTGTACCGAAGCGTTGGAGTTGACTTGCGGAGGAGAAAAACGTGCAAACCAAATCTGGTCTATTTTCACCGGTCCATCGCTCTGACTAGCAAACCCGCGGTTATGGGCGGTGATGTTCGCAAGCATTGTCGCGGCTGACTCTCTGTCGGGACCCTCTTTACCTTGCTGGGCAATTCTCTCAAGAATTGCTTCAAAGGCAACATTGGTGCCGGTATTCCGTACCTGAAGAATGCTGAGCTTATTGTCGTCCCCTTGCCTGCTAAACGCCTCGTTTAACTGCGCGTACTCGGTCGTAGTCTTAAGTTTTCTAAACTTTTCACTACTTGCGCGGTCTGTTATATCGTGACCCGCATGACTAATCATGAGGGTTGAAACATTGGAACCTTTGGCACGTTCAATTCGAACAAACGTGTCGCCGTACACCGTCGTTCCTTTAACTTTTCCTGCCTTTATTACCAAATCTGCATCTTGAATAATGAATTTATGGTTGCACAGTACTGAAACTAGATTCGCATCATAGCTGAATGAATCACTCTGAGTTTTCGAATAACTACGGCTGTCGGCCAAATCCTTAATAACCATCCTATGGTCAGGCTTCTGACCCGTTAACTGTTCTGGGTTAAGCTGACCCGAAAACACACGTTGGTGTTCTTCACGGAACATCACTATCTCCATGGCGGAGTTCGCGTCTTTACGTGACACCTCTACAATCCGCTCATAGCCGTTCACCTCCACCGATGCCATGGTAGTTGCCAGCTGTACTTCTAATACCCCTTCACTGGCAGTAAAACTGAGCAGCGCACCAAGCCCTTTGTCGTGTTGTGCATCACTGCGTTCACAGATCTCCTTCTTAAGAGCATCTCGAAGCGCGACTTCGGCGGCCTGAGTAACCCGAATTCGTTGCGAACCACCATCAAGTTTGAGGGTAAGTGTCCCATCATCATGAGACTCCAGTTGAATTGAACTATACCCACCCGGAGCGTAGTCCGGTCTTAGAGAAAGCGTTTCTCCGTCCTTGTTCCTAAACAGACGATCGATATCGTCTGCGGTTACTCCGGGATCAGGTCTGCCTGGCCTTTGGCGCTGTACAGAGGTCTGTATCGCACGTAGCGCCTCGGCAATGGTATTCGCTGATTTGGTCATGTTCAGGGGAGGAGTGCCAGTACTATTATACTTAGCCTCAACCCTGTAAGTCCCAGAGATAGCCTTGACCTCAAGGATATACGCAGTTCCGTCGTTGACGGCAAATAGTCCCGTACTGCGTTCTACAGACAAATCAACCGCTGACGTATGAGCTTTTGTTGTTGATAGCTCGGTCAGGTACTTATCAATGGCGTCTCCATTTCGAGTTGCTTTGTACGCAAGGCCCAAGTGCGTAGAGACGTCTTCCACTGGAAATCCGCCTGTCGCTAATTTGTCTATGGTATACGTACCGTGGATCTTTCCGCCACTACCATGATCGCAAAATAAATTAAAGATCGCGCCATCAGACGAGTTACGCTCGACCGATACCGAGTCAACTTTTGAGCCATTGGTGACTCCTATGGTCACCCTATGTCCATTATTCGCGAGTAGTGTATTAACACTACGTTCAACAATTTTTTTATGGAAATCATCAACACTAGGTTCACCGAGCGATAGTACTATCTCCTTGCCTAGCTTCTGTAAGATTTCTTGAGGTGTCATAGGCACTGGGGCACCTGCCGCAGTGGCTCTTATGGTGGTTTTAAGACTACCAAACTCGATCGCTGCACCACCAGGATCAGCCGAGACAACATCCTTCATATTAGTCCCAGCACCAGCTTTAATCTGCTTTATGTCAGCCCCAGTGAAGGCATTAACAGCACAACGAAACAGTTTCGCATCATTTACCTTCCCATTACCGGAAAGTAGCGCAGTAAGGAGTGTGTTGGTGTCCTTTTCAGAATATAAAAGGGGTGTGCTTTTCTCCCACTCAACAAGCACACTTCCACTGCGCAACTCACCTGTAATAGTATGGGTTGTTCCGGTGGGCGTTGATCCTAGTTTCAACGAGCGACCCGGGGTACCACCATGTATAAGAAGCTCTTTAAAATGAGATGGATTGTCATTAAAATGCCGTAGGAGTGCTCGTTCTACCGTATCAGCACCTGATGGAATTATTGCGTCTAATGTATCACGAACATGGGCATTCTCTACTTTTGCCTCAGATAACACCTCTCCCAGGTTATTTTGTACCTTGATAGTGCTGCCTGTAGTAGTCTTGTTAACTTGAATCACCCTGTCACTATCCACTGCAATAGCTACCTTCATGGTCTCGGCATCGGCAACACAAGCGCCCAAGGCTGCGATCGTACGTTCGTGAAGAGGTGCGCCTTTGCTTACATCTTTCTCAAATGCATCACGAAGCCCTTCGATACGGCCTTTTGCGGTTGGCGATCTGGCGTGGAAGGTAATTTCATCGTCCTTGCTATTGTAGTGATGGGTGGGATCAGTGAGTGCGACCTTATACTGGTCTTGCGATTGGTCATAGGATACCTTCATACTGGAGTGACCTGAGGCGTCATTCCTCGGATTTCGCTTGATCTGGAGCGAATAATCAGATCCTCCAGCGGGCAAGGCTCCCATGATTTGCTCAGTTGCACTTGATGACAGATTTTTGGTAGCAATTTCGTTAAAAACCTCCTGCGGTATTGCACTGCTATGCGACTGCGACCCGTATTCCAACATCTTCGCTGCATTATCCTCGACGCTCTTAGGTGTGCTCCATTCCAAAACGTTCCCCCGAGCCGATATCTGAACCCCATCCTTCTTGAAATGCGCCCGATCGACAGAAGTTGCATTCATTGCAAGTTCGGCAATAATTTGATCGGCGTTGCCACTACTACGATCATGAACGGCTGCCAATGCCTCAATGACGTGGTCTCGCCTTGCTCCGTCCCCCGAGTTATTAGCCAATCTCGGATCGGCAAATGTGCCTCGGAATACTTGATCCGTACCGGCTACTTTAAATGACAGGGTGTACGTATCTGGCTGCCACGGATCGAAATTGATTGCAATAATATCAAGTACAACCTTTGGGCTTGCTGTAGTGGGCGCAATTTGCCACCGCTCAGCGTCAGCGATCGTGATAACCTTGTGATCATTTAAGTCGGCCTGCATTTGTACTGATTCATAACTACCCGAAGAATCCGACAGTAGCCATCGTGATGCAATTTCCGCTAATGCACCACAACGGTAATTCGTTCGTTCATCGGCAGTAGCAAAGTCTACTTTAACGCGTTCTCCCCACTTCTGAGTGATCTCATCTGGTCGGATTGAAAATTCTACTATCGGGTCAGGCTCTGCCACGGTGTCATGATTATATATGACCAGCTCGTACGACCGGTCAACACTGTCATCCATTATATCTGCCAGCATCTCGGCAAGGTTTTCTACCGAAAGCTTTTTGTCAATCGCACGGATCTCTTCGATATACTCGCGAGGGTCAAAATCGCTGACTACCGTCATCGTATAACCGTTCTCAGCAGCAAGCGTCACAACGTATTGCCCCGATTTGTTCTTTACAACATCAATGTCCACGTTTACGTCGTTGGAACTCCCCGGCGTAGAGGTAGAGGAAAAAAAACTAGTGCCCTTGATTGGGCATTCTCGACTTGGTTCGACGCTGTCGGAATTTGACAGGCGTAGGGGAACACCACCATCCTTGCGAAGCACGGCTACCAAGTCCCCGATATTACCACCCGCATTTGTCATTTCATTGGCGAGCATTTCATTGGCGAGCATACTGGCATTGTTTCCGTCAATACAGAAAACTTCCTTGTTTGCCCCGCTTCCAATCACCACCACACATGGGGCTTCGTATGTCCCCTCGAATTTGCTTCCTTCAATTGTTGGATGGTGTTGTTTATGAAAAAGCGTCACCTCCCTCATCTCTGGCTGCAAGCCAGCTGCGGCAAAATTACACCGTGCTGAAAACTCGGCGCTTGCGCACCCATGATCTGCATACCCCAGTTGAAACTCTAATACCCCACACAACTGGTTCGACCGATCGTCAACACTTCTGATTTCATTCTTCTCGTCCAACGCTTCAATAAGCTGAGGCAATTCGGCGACCACATTTGCAGCATCAATGGTTTTAATGTTTTTTCCATCAAAGGCGATACTGGCAGAGGCGCCCCCACCTTCTTCACCGGTCAAGGTAATCGTAATGGTCTTGCCATTTACCTCACCATAATCCCTGACAGCAGTCTGACCAGGGGTAAGCCCAGTGTCCTGATCAGGTCTGGCGGAATCTTGTCGTGCCTGTATCTCATTGAAAGCACGTTGAAAGTTACCGGTAGGCCCTGGCTGCTGGCTGGTTGACTGAGTGGTCTGCATAGCGATCTACATAAAACGCAAAATTTCTGGTTGGCCTGACCCCTTCTTATGGAGACATATCGACGTTATGAGCACAACGATTCAAAAGTTTCCTAAATGAACTGTTTTTTTAAGGAGATAAAGTAGGTTATCCGAGGGGGAATACAAAGAATCTCAGTTCTTGATACCCTGTTGGCTTAGAGGCTGCTTCGTACTATCCTTTCAGGTGTGAAGCCTATCACCTACTCATAACGCAAGATAAAACAAGGGATTATACTGTGAAGATAGCTATCAATAAGGGGTACGCGACTAATCTTGCGGGTGTTTCAATCTGCCTGGCATCCTTCCTTTGGGAGGGGCAAAGTGAATTACTGTGGTCGGTGGGGACCTACTCCGTCACAGGCAGTATTACGGATTCCATTGCCCTCTATATGCTGTTCGAAAAGGTTCGCTTTGTATTTGGTTCCGGGGTAATTCCCAACCGTTTCGATGACTTTCGAAGAGGCATTCGAAAAATGATACTACAAGAGTTCTTTACAGTTGAAAGACTTCAATCGTTTTTGACCCCAGCACCAGGCGAAAACCCTGAGGACCACCCATTATCCTCAACCGTCTCTGGTATTGACTATGACAAAATGTATGACAAGTTGATTGAGGCCATCAATGAATCACCGTTCGGGTCGATGGTAACCATGATGGGCGGCGCCGCGGCCCTTGAACCGCTGCGTGACCCAATCAAGGAACGCATGAAGGCTACTGTCGTAGACTTGATCACTTCTGGAAGTCTCGGGCTCGATCCAGAAAGCCTCCGCCAGAAGGTAGAAATTGTTGTTGACCGCAGGCTAGCCGAGTTAACTCCTCAGGCAGTCAAGGAGATCATGGAGCGGATGATTAAAGAACACCTCGGCTGGCTGATCGTCTGGGGTGGCGTCATTGGGGGGATTATAGGATTCATGGCTCATGTTATCCCGAAGGTACTATCATTCGCGTAATGAGCGGCTCAAGTAATTACATATAGACCTGAGTTCGACGTAAGAACAAAGGTAAAGCCATCGTCAAAAATAATGCGGTTTTGAGTTGCATCTCGGCGATGGCTATGTGTTTGTTTTGACTCGCTTCCGCGAGTCGTTATAGTAATCTTTAATACTTTATTATTTTTGAAGATTACTATAAATGGTTGAAATTGCTTTAGACACAAGGCGTGCAGTGATATAAAAGCGCAGGCGCTGAAGCTTGCTACGTCGAGCATTTTATATCATGAGCAACGAAGTGGATGAAGTAATTTCAGCCAGTTACCGCAGTTCTTACGTCGAACTCAGGTTATAGGCTTCACTAAAAATTAGGGTCTTCAGACATCTTGAATTGGAATGGGTATACATCCTGGCATAGCGGGAAATGGTTAGGTTAAAACTCTTATGAAGCCTTTACAAAGACACCGCCAGCCTGAAGACCGCTTGAAGTACCTTACCTCCGCGACCTTCCGTTTGTACTGGGAGAGTTTTATTCTGCTATCGATCTCGATTGACGGCTATCTATTGACCATTCCGCCTGACCCACTACTTTTTGGCTTATGGTTGCGTCTGATGGTCTCAAGTTACCTTATAGGGTACCTTTTCGGGATAGCCCCGATACTGGTCAAAGCGATCCAACGGAGGCTGGATGCTGATGGCGCCAGCACTTCAACTATGGTGGCGGTCCTCCTTTTTACCGGATGCTGCGCAGCCGTCTTGCTTGAGCCAATCCTACGAATACTCTCGGCTACTCAATTGCCGGGAAAGGGATACAGAACTATGCTGTTCCTACTCGCTTTTACCTTACTCCAATTAGTGAGATCCCGGAAAGAGATCAAGCAACTCCTGACTTCAAGTCGCTCGAAAGATATTCGTGCACCTATGGTAGCTCTCAGTCTGCGCTTGACGTACGTGATCGCTATACCCCTACTCCGCGCTTCACTTGCGTTTGCGGCTTTGGTGGTCAGCTCAGGAAGGTATCACCCGGGGGCGTATGCTGCCATCTTGTTCGTTATTGTAAGTACGTGTGCCCTGATGAGAAATCATCAGGAGGCCTAACCCGGATTATTCACGCGTCCCTCAGACTGAGTTGTTTTAGCACATACCCCACCCAGCACGTCGATAGAATCTAAAAAAAACACCGTTCTCCTGACTTCGACACATTTACCTGAAATACTGCCATCTCTCTCAAATTAAGATAACCAAATTGTAGGGTTATTATCCTCAACGATTAATAATTCCGCAATTGTAGTGCCTAGTAGTATTTTGGAATTACGCTAAATAATTAATCGTGGTAAAATTGAGATTTTTTTGACTCCGGGAACAGCTCCAAGAATACAAACTATCGTCACTAACCATACAGCTAGCCTTTTACCTAAAAGCATACGAGTGAGGTCTTGTTGCAAAGGCTGGCTATCAACGTTTTCTCTCTCTTGAGGGAGGTGATAATGCCAGAGTCGTTATTGATGAAGCTAAAGTCGCTGATGCTGCAAAATTTGATGGCCTGCATGGAGTTTTTACAAACATTCAAGGTAACTACTCAGGTACCCCCAACATAAATGCGCCCCAAAAGCGAGCTAACCATCTGTAACTGCCAGGGATTTTTTCAAGGTCGAGGAAAGTGATTGTTTTGTGAATGAGGCGTGGTACTCCACGCCGCAGTGAACAAAATCAATCACTTGACGAAGAGATTGGGAAAATACCTGAGCAGTTACCATTCAAGATTTAACAGCCATACAAATCCTGGAACAGTACCACGGCTTATGGCAGGTAGAGGAGAGTTTTAGAATCACCAAGCATGACTTAAAAGTAAGACCCATCTACCACTGGACCCCTCGACGAATTAAAGCTCATATTGCTATCTCATTCATCGCCTTTTGCTGCATACGGTTTCTAACTTACCAGGTTGCATCGCAGTACAAAAAATTATCGCCTCAGAAAATTAGAAACTCCCTCCTTCACGTGCAGTACTCAGTAATCAAACATATTAACCAAAACAAACGGTTCGTTATCCCTTCTAAAATCCCAAACCATGCTACTAAAATATATCAAACTGTAGGATTGCGTTTATCGAATATCCCTAAATCTCTGTAAAACTGCTCCCGTAAACTTTAATTTGTAGTGCCTAATTTTTCACACAAGGCTAATAGTTACAGTATATTAAGTGAAAAAAGTGTCGAAGTCAGGAACTATCTCGGGAAAAAATCACCGAAACCAACCAACAGATTCACCCTCTGATAGCTGTACGTACTAGCTGAATCCAACAACAAGACTTGCTTCTACCCTACCCCCTCTGGCAACATCCAATGGCAAGGTCAACCGAGCAAATCCAACGTTACCTAGCTGTGCACCGACAAAACTTTTTGAACCATATGTTTCTTAGAGTATGATAATAGAGACGTCCCAACGTATGTCTCTTGACCTTACCTTAACAGGATATACCCTTTGACCACACCATTGATTGTTCCAACACAAGGCGTCAGCACGCTCCTATGGGTACTATTTAATGCTGGTGTGATGCTGCTTTTATGGGCAGATCTTCGATTTTTTCATCAGCGAGCATCTGAGATACCGGTACGAAGTGCGTTGCGACTAAGTGCCTTCTGGATTTTACTGGCGTTGTTGTTCAACGTATATATCGGATTGACCTTCGGAAATCTTGCTGCCCTCGATTTTTTGACCGCTTATCTGATAGAAAAATCTTTAAGTGTAGACAATCTCTTCGTATTTCTCCTGATTTTTACCCATTTCCAGGTAGCCAAGAAATACCAGCACCGAGTCTTATACTATGGGATACTCGGTGCACTCATAATGAGGGCACTTTTTATTTACGTCGGCGTTTCTCTCTTAGCGCATTTTGAGTACCTCATATACGTGCTCGGCGCCTTTCTTTTGTTCAGCGGCGCTAAGTTAATCAAACGTGAAGTATCCAGCGAAGACGAAGAAGAAGAGGAGGAGGAGGAGGAGAAGGAGGAGGAACAACCGAAACTTCTTGAATTCTTCAGCCGAGTGAGCAAGAAAATGAAGGATCCCCCGGGAAGTGAGGGAAACTTTTTTGCGGTTGAAGGAGGGTGGCTGAGACCAACGCGGCTTTTCATCGTTCTGCTCTGCGTTGAACTGTGCGACGTAATATTTGCCCTTGATTCTATTCCAGCTGTGCTTGCGATTTCCAATGATCCGTTTATTATTTACAGTTCTAATATTTGCGCGATCTTGGGGCTTCGAGCCTTATTCTTTGCATTAGCTGGGCTCATGTCAATGTTCCGATATCTCGACCATGGCCTGGCGATAATACTAATGTTTGTTGGTGCAAAAATGATGTTGAAATCAGTAGTCGAGATACCTTCCTGGATTTCTCTGCTATGCATCGCGCTTATCTTGGGAACCGCTGTTATTCTTTCGCTGCTGCGCCCCATTAAGGATGAATCAACCACGGATTCTGACGTATCTATAAAAGATGCCTCAAGTCCGCCGCCGGAATTTTAGCCCGGATTATTTACGAGCCCGCGCCTCTCCTGAGCGGCGCGGGCTCTCGTGAATAATCCTCCGGGTTAGCCACGCTCTGGTGAACGCTTACCGCGTAGTGAGTTACACTGCATCCTCTATATAATAGTTCCCTGAGCTTCCCTGCGCTCCAATCGGGCAATCCTTTCAGAAAGCGGAGGATGGGTACTCATTAAAGCCAACAGGTTAAAACCGCTCCCCTTCTCGCGATCTCCTCCCGAGGATATCTTCATCGCGGCGAGCGCCGGTTGAGTGGATTCGGGATCCCCGTGAAGCCTCGCAAGGGCACAAAGCGCGGCTTTCATATCATGAACGCCCCCCGTTAACCGGGCACTTCCAGCATCAGCGCGAAATTCACGCTGGCGAGAAAACCAGCTCACCACAAGGCTTCCGAGAAAGGTGATAAAAATATCACACACAAAAGCAACTAAATGGAACACTACAGGACTAACGTCGCCTTCCTCGTCTCGCGAGCTCATGGCCTGTGCCACAGCATATGCGATAACCCTTGCCAGGAATATCGAAAATGCATTTACGACCCCCTGCAACAGCGTCATTGTCACCATGTCGCCATTTTGAATATGGGCGATCTCGTGCCCAAGCACCCCTTCTATCTCATCACGGTTCATCCGGGATAACAAACCCGTTGATACAGCGACGAGAGAACGAGCCTTTGTTGGGCCGGTGGCAAATGCGTTAATATCAGCGCTATCGTACACGCCAACCTCCGGCATGGCAGGCAACTTTGCCTTACGCGCCAAGTCATGAACTGTTTGCACCAGCCAAGAAAACTCTCCGGGACTATTGGGATCTATTACCTGAACCCCCTGCATCCATTTTGCCATCTGCCGAGACAGTGCAAGCGAGATTAAAGCACCCCCAAAGCCATAGATTATCGCAAAGCCAGCGAGAGCACGGAGGTCCAACCCGGCATGGGTGATGTACGGACGAATGCCCAGAAGATTTATAACGATAGATAGTGTAGTAATTACCATAACGTTGGTCAGTATAAAGAGAAGTATTCTCTTGCCCATAAAAATCCTTATGAAAATTTCTCACGCCGAGAACCGTCCGAAGCGAACCGCATCCGGCGTTTACCCTATTGAAAAAAAGAAAAATCGATAGCGGAAGAATAGCATAAAGACTGGTCCATCACCATTCTCCTAGTAGGGATGTGCACCACACCATGTGGCTCTCTGCACTTGGTCTATGTTGCACTTCGGATTCGCTGTCAGCAGCCAGTGTGACACTATTGGGCATTGAACCAAACAGACTCAAAGTGCAATGAAGCTCCACCGCAGCCGGAGTACAGGAGTTATTTTGACTTCGGGAATTACTGTCAATTAAATACTGCTACATAGCCGCTCAATGTAGGTTTTAAGGGATTTTTTATCGGCGGTTGATACTCGGGCGTAGAGGGCTACTTTCATGGGCGTGGGCAATAGGAAAAGAAATTGAGTTTTTTATTCTTCTCGTGCTGGAAGGTGCCCTTCCTCAAAAGGGTGTGCTTTCTTAATAATCGCAAGCTTCATACCAAAAGAGCCAAGGATTTTATCAATGGTAGTAAAGTAGGGGTTTCCCTCTCCTGAAAGAGTTCTATAAAGACTTTCTCGTGAGCTGTTGGTTTCAAGGGCAAGTTTTCCAATTCCTTGGTTTGCTTTTGCCACATCTGAAAGAGCAATAAGAAAGCTTGAAATGCCATCATCAAGAGCCTCTTGAAGATAGCCTTCAATAAACTCTGGATCCTGTAAATCACGTTTAAAAGTTTCTGCTATATCTTTCAATCTCATCTCGATACCTCTCCCAAAGTGAAATCGCTTCCTCTATGTCTTTCTCCTGCGTGCGCTTAGAGCCGCCACCAAGAAGAATGACTACCTCGTTTCCATGTAGGCCATAATAAACCCGAAATCCTGGACCAAGATGGATTCTTAGTTCTTGTACTCCTCCTCCAACTCCGTAATGATCGCCAAAGTTTCCTTGGCGTACTCTAAGGATTCGAGAGGCGACCGCAAGGCGTGCCTTTTTGTCTTTTAGACTTTCGTACCATTTTTCAAAGGGCACTTTTTCCGAATCATTAACAAGTACACTTACCTTGAAAACTTCCACATGAATCTCATTATAACAGGTTTGTATCTCACAAGCTATAATGTATTTTATAGGCTACTAAATGTCAACATAGCGAGGGTGGTCAAAAACCCCTCATTTTTGCCTTCAGAACTCGCGGATTTTGAGGTGTTTTTTTTAGCAGAAAAAAAAAAGGGGGGGGGTGAGCGTAAACTATAGTTTTTGGTCGCCACCCTTTTAGGACCACGATAAAAATAAAAACCCAAAATATACTTTCTAGGAATTACTCCTATGAAAAGCGATCTTACGAGTAATTACTCATTAACCCGGGGCAAGTCCGCTTATGAGGCTTGAGCTGCAGTTTTTCGAATTAGCGAGT
>JBIIDM010000220.1:0-5160 GCA_044238365.1 Bdellovibrionota bacterium
CACGAAATTTTTGCTTATGTGTGCAACCTTTGCAAAAACGGTGATCACTATTGGGTATTTGCCCATGTAACGCCTTCATTCTCACAAAATGGATCGATTGTTGGATTTCATTCTAATAGGCGTGCCCCCGACCAGAATGCTCTAAAGATTGTAATTGATCTATACAAGCATTTGCTGCAGGAAGAGCGCCGGGTTGGTGAAAGAAGGGAAGGACTGAGGTTAACTATGGAGTTGCTTCAGAAGACTGTCACTGCAAAGTCCTCAAACTACGACGAGTTTATTCACACCTTATAGGTGTTCAACGTTATAATATAACAATTACTGATATTAGAAGGATTGAATCATGATACTGAACTCGGGAAGTAGATCAAATTGGATTAAGAAGATAACAGAAGTATGTAATGAAGCTGGTAACGGGAATCTTGAGTCTCGAATAGTTGGATATGATAAGAATGATGAGATTGGTAATCTTGTGCACGCGATAAATAATCTTCTTGATGTCACTGACGCATTTGTTCGAGAGTCTCAAGCTGCGCTGAGCTTTGCGAGTCAGGGAAAATTCTATCGACGGGTTCTTCTACGAGGACTACCAGGGACTTTTAAGCAGGCATCAAGAACAATAAATACGGCAACCGAATTCATGGAGGCGGGTGCAAAGGAGCTTGATAATGCCAGAACTAAACGTCTCAGGCTTGCTGATAGTTTTGAATCATCTGTAAAGGAGATTGTAAACTCAGTTGCAGCATCTTCAACTGAGCTTAGTGCAACTGCTAAATTATTGAGTCATAATTCCAGTGGGACAAGCGACCAGGCGCTGGCAGTAGCAGCCGCATCGGAGGAAATGTCAGTCAATGTTCAAAGGATTGCAGCTGCAGCTGAAGAGCTATCTGCTACCGTAGTTGCTGTTGGAAATCAGGCTGGAGAATCAGCAAAATTTGCGTCTGGTGCGGTCTCTGAGGCTGAAAAGACGAGAGCCATCGTTCACGGTCTATCAGAGGCATCAAATAGGATTGGGGGGGTTGTTGGATTAATTTCTCAGATTGCAGCGCAAACGAATTTGCTCGCATTAAATGCCACAATTGAGGCCGCGCGAGCAGGAGAAGCAGGAAAGGGGTTCGCCGTAGTGGCCTCAGAGGTAAAAAACCTTGCTCAACAGACGGCATCGTCCACCGAAGAGATCCAGCGGGAGGTTCTAGAAATTCAAAGTATTACTGCAAATACCGTGAGCGTGATTGCGGGAATCGGAGAAACTATTAGCAAGATGAAAGAGATTGCAACTACGATTGAGTACTCTGTCGGAGAGCAGCGGGAGGCGTCCAAGGAGATTTGTATGAATATAACCGAGACGGCTCATGGCACACAGGATGTCTCTAAAAATATATCGGGTGTTACTATAGCAGCGCAGGAAACCAGCAGTGGTGCAGTGCAGGTTTTGGGTGCGGCATCGGAACTCTCCCGACAGGCGGAGTCACTCAGGGGCGCTGTTGATAATTTTCTTGTAAGTGTTCGAGCAGGATAGTCTTCCTGGTAACGGGCATAAGGAACAAAGGCCCTTCTCGAACGACAAATGGCGGAGGGGGGGGAGCCATAAATATTTTCGTCTTGAGCGAGCGTCTTGCACTAAATGTTGAGGCTGGATAAAGGGACAAACTTGGCCGAATAAGAACGGTGCCAGGCGTATTAAAGAAAGCGGGTATCCTACCCGGATTATTCACGAGCCCGCACTCGTGAATAATCCGGGCTAATCTTTCCTGCATTAATCGCCCTACCCACCACATACCTCGGCATCGGCGAGGCGGTTGATATACTCCACGCGGTCAAGTGTTCGGCTTCTTGAGACCCGCCGACTGCACGTAATTGGGACGCCATAGCCCAATCATTTCCGAATCGATGGCGAAGGGACTGAGCATAAAAACCGAAAACCTAGCCGCGAGAAGTATACAACCGTGGCTCGTGCGCGCTTATTTGACCGAAAGGACACGGCCGACGAATGCTATCGTTCATTGCGCGACGGAGGCGCCTGTCTGCTATAGGCGGCGTCCCTATCTCGTGTTATCCTCGCGCTTTAGATGGCAGTAGGCTTGACGCTCGTGCGCCGCAAGATTTCGGCTATTCATACATCGCCATTCACCGTATCATATTTAACGTTTCCCCTAATAACCTGAGTTCGACGTAAGAACTGCGGTAAATGGCTGAAATTACTTTATCCACTTCGTTGCTCATGAAATAAAATGCTCGACGTAGCAAGCTTCAGCGCCTGCGCTTTTATATCACTGCACGCCTCGTTTCTAAAGAAATTTAAACCATTTACCTTTGTTCTTACGTCGAACTCAGGTTATTAGGCCGCATTATTTTCACGACTCTTTGTAAGGTGAATTAATTCGATTTTCCCGACGTGCGCGACCACTTAAAAGCAAGTATTACATAACTAATTATGACACTAGACCGTTCCCTTCTTAATCTTGTTATCTGTGCCTTACTCGTTTTTTCAATGGTCAACATGGCACAGTCTCAGAATCTCACCCGAGCGCTTAAGAACGGAGGGGCTCTTGTTGAGAGTGAGGATGGGGAGGTTCTGTTCGAGCATCGGGCGGATGATCGTTTTATCCCCGCATCAACTATAAAAGTGGTTACGGCCGCAGCAGCGTTGCACACTTTAGGCGGAGGGTATCGTTTTATCACGAAATTTTACCGGACTCCTGATGGCTGTGTAGGAATTCAGGGTAGTGGAGACCCTTCGATGACCAGTCGGGAGTTGCAGGTTATTGCGCAACACTTAGCCGCCAAGGTAAAGAAGGTAGCATGTATATTGATTGATAATTCGTATTTTGATATCTCCAACTTAATGGATGGAAGAAGCGCAACAAGCAATCCTTACGATGCCGTAAACTCGGCCTTTCTGGTGAACTTTAATACGGTAGCGATTAGGGTTTTGGGTGCTGGTGTCGTGGTCAGTGGCGAGTCTGAAACGCCGCTGACTGAGGTGGCGCGAAATCGGGGGCTGGGGTTAGCTAAGGGGAGTCATCGGGTTAATCTCGGAAGCTCGGTGGAAGAGGGAGGGAGGAATGGCGCCCAGATACTGGCTCATTTCTTAAAAAAGTATAATACAACGGTGGCGGCCCCTGTGAGGTTCGGGCGTATACCTTACAATAGTGAACTGCTTTATACCTATCGTTCAGTAGCGACCCTTGCTGATATACTTTCTTCTATGCTCGATCATTCCACAAACGTCACGGCTAATCAGATATTTTTGGCTATGGGGGCCCATAAGTTAGGTGCGCCTGCGACCCTGGAGAAGGGTAAACGGGTTCTGCAATCTTTTCTTTCGAAGGAAGTAGGATGGAAAGGGGCTAAAGTTGAGGAAGGTTCAGGACTTTCGAGGTCTACCATGGTTACGCCCCGTGAAATGATTCAGTTACTGCGCTGGTTTGGGTCGTATCGAAATCTTTTGCCGGTGGAAGAACAGAGTAGAGTAAAGACGGGAACTCTTAACGGGGTTAATACGTTGGTAGGATATTCTACTGTGGGAAATGGAAAGTTGGTACGCTTCGCCATTCTTGTTAATAGTCAGGTTCCATTTGATTATAAGTTTCGAGTTCTGAGAATTATGAAGGATGAGCTGTCGAGACGGTAGGTGGTGGTGAACGCCTACTGATGCTTAAGAATCAGGTGTGGCCGTAATTTGTAATTTCAACTATCTGGGGCCACTTTATCCCACTCAACTGCTCTTTTTAGGTTAATCCATGGGCCCAGGGTGAATTTGGTCTGTTAGTCTAGCACTAAGTTGCTTTTCTTCCAGTCTATCTCTTTCTAGATAAAGGTCGAACCCGGAGTACTAACGGAGTTATTTAGAGGATTTCGGCCTCTTTCTGGGAAGGGAATCTTGCCAAAAGCGGAATTGCGATGAGTTGTTTGATTAATTAAACAGGCTCTACGAGTTCTGCTGCCGGAGAATTTCCCAGAAGCAGGAGGCTAAAAGCACAGCTCCAAAGAATACGTGAAGGCTCGCCATCCACGGATTACGAACTGTTATAACTGTAACTACACCAAGGGTAAATTGAAGGGTGATAAGAGACAGTAGGAATGCGGAATTCGAGTACTTAAAGAAGTTCTCTGTTGTATATTTCCCATGAGCCTTACGAGCAGATTCGAGGCTGAAAACCACAACAGTGGCGAATACGACTACTGACCAGATTCTGTGCAGCAAATGAAGAGACAGCTGCCAGTTTGTGACGGGAGGTAATTTTAAGGTCTTTCTAATTAGGTTTGCAGCGTCGAGCATTTCTGTCGTTGCCCACGGAATAAAGGAGCCTCCCATCGTCGGAAAATCTGGAATTGCAAGTCCGGCCTCGGCATGTCGCATGAGCGCCCCAAGAATCAGTTGAAGGTATAGTGAGCATATTACACAGATACCCAGGATCGGGGCCCTACGAATCTTGGACGTAGCTGAGGCGTTGCGGGTTAACTTAGATGTAATAAGTATAAGAAGAAGAAGAAATGTTTGAGCAAGCACCCCATGAAACACTGAGACCAAGTCGGGTAGTTTCAGCATGACTGTTAATCCCCCAAAGAGACCTTGAAGAATAACCATTCCAACAGCACCGTAGCACAGTAATTTTATGGTTTTGTTTCGTTCTACAAATGTACTCCATACGGCAAGTATCACGGTAAGTAACCCCACCCCCGAGGCAACAAGGCGGTGAGCATGCTCGTAGAAAATTCCTCCTATCCACTGAGAGTAGGGAAATAGAAACATGTTATGTCCGTACGATGCGGGCCAGTCTGGTACGGAGAGTCCCGCTTCGTGACTTTTTACCAGTGCGCCTAGAAGGATGAGAAAGAGGGTCGCCCCTACAAGAAAAATGGCAAAGCGCCCTCGTCCGGTAAGCGCAGGGGGGTGGTTGTTGACGACCGTGGAGCTGGGAAGAGTCGAGTGGTGGGTCATGTTAAAACGCATTTATTTATTTGGCGGTTTGTAAGGCGGTGGTGTTTGCAGCTGGCGCAGAACACGATAATCCGGGAGAGCCCGTTACGAAAACATCTGTTCGTTTCAGCTGTTCCCGGAGTCAAAAAATTCTCAATAAATACAAAAGAGTACAGCAATATTTTTAAAATGTTTGCGCGCACTATTGTAGCTTTTTTTATGTCAGCTCACCCTAT
>JBIIDM010000061.1:0-17591 GCA_044238365.1 Bdellovibrionota bacterium
AGTTTCCGGCAGATTCTTTCTAAAAACTTCAACTCCGTTGTACTTAGTACTTGAATTAGAAGATAACAGTCCCTGCTCTGTTTTGGCACCTTGAGAAAATTCTTGGCGAGCCATTTCAATCGAACCTGCTGGAATACTTGGCATAACCGGACCATCGCCGCGAGAATCACTGGTGATATCACCAAGCTCGGTTTTGATTTTAGATCCTTTGTAAGACAAATCCGTCATAGCAGTTAGGCTCCTTTTCCCTTTTCCTCCCCTAACTCATGCTCACCTAACCCGCTAATTCATAAATGACCTCTTTCTCGTAGTTTTTCGTATACTTGCGACTATCTCCAACGCACCCCGCACTCCCTTCCCCAAAAACGGGCATGCTTAGGTTCCTCAGAAGCCTCGGACCCCCTTGGGCCTTCCGGCTAGCCTCGTGTATTCCGCCCAAACCTCAGCACCTCAATGTTCCGAGACCCCTGTTTTGCGACTGGTGCACGTTAGTAGCTTTCTCTCTGATCTTGAGATATCATTTCGGCTGGGCGTTAACGGCCCAAACTGGTAATTCTTATGGTGAAAACACTTAAAAAGCAGTGAAAGTAGCAATTCTCAAGTACAACGCAGGCAATGTTGCCTCAGTAAATAACACTCTCTTGCGCCTTGGAGTGACCGTAGTCACGACAGACGACCACGCCGAGTTGCAACAAGCCGATCGGGTCATCCTCCCGGGTGTAGGCGAAGCGAGCTCAGCAATGACGTATCTTCGCGAAAGAGAACTGCCAGCCGTTATTAAGTCGCTAACCCAACCTGTCCTAGGTATCTGCTTAGGCTTACAACTGTTGTGTGAGAGCTCCGAAGAGGGAAATGCCATCTGCCTAGGCATTATTCCTGGTAAATCGCTGCGCTTTCCGACCCGGCATGGAATTAAAGTTCCCCACGCAGGATGGAATCAGGTTTTTTACAATGACAGCGCTAAGCTATCGATAATGGCTGACATTCCGCAGAACTCTGCCTTCTACTTTTCGCATAGCTTTTACGCCCCGCTACTTGGCGACGCATGCTCGACTCCGGGTACACCGGAAACGGTCATTGGGACTACCACGCATGGCGTGACGTTTGCGAGTATGTTGCACCACGAAAATTTCTATGCGACCCAGTTCCATCCAGAAAAAAGTGGCGGAATTGGGGAGAAATTAATAAAGAATTTTTTGAATCTGTCTTGAGAATATTATTATATGGAAGGGTTTCAAATTATCCCAGCAATCGATCTCATGGACGGAAAATGCGTCCGTCTTACTCAGGGCGACTTTGAGCGAAAAAGCGTTTATAGCTGCGACCCTCTTGAAATGGCGAAACTGTTCGAGTCTAGGGGGATAAAGCGCTTACATCTGGTTGATCTTGATGGTGCGCGGGCACGCAGGGTGGTTAATCACAAAATTCTTGAAGAAATCGCTACAAAAACTTCTCTCTGTGTCGACTTCAGCGGGGGTATTTCAACCGATCAGGATATAGAAAAGGCCTTTAGCTCAGGTGCGCAGCTTATTTGTATAGGAAGCATAGCGTATAGAGATGAACCGCTCTTTACAGAGTGGCTGGAGAAATACGGCCCCGCAAAGATTATTCTAGCTGCTGACGTAAAGAATAAGCGTGTTGTCATCTCTGGCTGGGCAGAGAACACCTCCGTACAGATAAACGAACACGTCGCAAAGTATGTGCCTAAGGGACTACAGTGGTGTATGACCACCGATATTACAAAAGACGGTTTATTGGCTGGCCCGAGCTTCTCGCTCTATCAGGAAATGATTGAATCCTTCCCTACTGTATCCTGGATAGCCAGTGGTGGCGTTAGCTCAATAAATGACGTTGAGGAACTGAAAAAACTCGGGGCAACCGGCGTAATAATAGGCAAGGCGCTCTATGAACGCCGTATTATGCTCGAGGATCTTGAGCCATTTATTAATTAAAGGGGATCACTCTCTGTGTTGTGTAAGCGAATCATTCCGTGTCTGGATATAAAAGACGGAAGAACCGTAAAAGGCGTGCAATTTGTTGACCTAATTGACGCTGGAGACCCAATAGTCTTGGCTCAGAATTATTCGGCACAAGGTGCCGATGAACTTGTCTTTCTGGACATTACCGCTTCAATTGAAGGTCGTTCAACATTGTACCAGCTGGTGCGAAGAATTGCCGAAGTAATCAATATTCCATTTACCGTTGGTGGAGGCATAGACTCGTTAGAGGTGGCTTCCCAAGTAATTACAGCTGGCGCTGATAAGGTTTCTATCAATTCGGCCGCAGTAAAAAATCCCGATTTAATTACTGAGCTCGCTCAACAGTTTGGATCCCAAAGCGTTGTTGTTGCAATCGACACCAAATTTGTCAGTAACGAACATATGGTGTTCGTTAGTGGTGGTCGCACAATGACTCCGAGAAAAACTTTGGCCTGGGCCAAGGAGGTAGCCCAAAGAGGGGCGGGTGAAATCCTCCTTACCTCAATGGACCATGATGGAACCAAAGGAGGCTTTGCCAACGAACTAACTTCTTTGGTGAGCCAGGGGGTATCGATTCCGGTCATTGCATCTGGAGGGGCGGGTAGCAAGAAAGATTTTCTAGATGTATTCGATACTGGCGCTGCTGATGCGGCGCTTGCTGCAAGCCTTTTCCATTTCGGAGAGATCGCCATAGGCGATCTTAAACAATATCTCCACAAAAACGGAATTACAGTGAGACTAGAACGATGAGCGAACTTGTGCCTACAATTATTCAGGATGCCATCACTGGACGCGTCCTGATGTTGGGATATTCAAATGAGGAGTCATTGGCAACAACACGTACCACCGGACTCGTAACATTCTTCAGCAGATCCAAGCAACGACTTTGGACCAAAGGAGAAACCTCTGGTAATCACCTCAAGGTAAAGGACATCCTGTTTGATTGTGATAACGATACCATTCTCATTAAGGCCGTCCCCGCTGGCCCGACTTGTCATACTGGCTCAGACACCTGCTTTGGTGAAGCGAATTCTCCGGTAAGTTTTCTCTTAGCTCTTGAGGAGATTATAAAACTGAGAAAAGCCTTCCCTAGTCAAGAGTCGTACGTGTCTACTCTACTTAGCAGGGGAACTGCGAAGATAGCCCAGAAGGTCGGCGAGGAAGGGGTAGAAACCGTAATAGAGGCACTGAGAGGCGATGCTGAGCGCTTGAGCGAAGAAAGCGCCGACCTTGTTTTTCACCTCCTGGTGCTCTTAGTTGATCAAAATATTTCGTTTGAATCTGTGGTCAATGTTCTGAAGGGAAGACATAAACATGAGAAGAATCACGCTGGCGGCAGTAGCGTTGAACCAGACCCCTCTTGATTGGGCGGGCAACTACGATCGAATAGTTTCAGCCCTACAAGGTGCTCGAAAAGAAAATGCCTCTGTAATTTGCCTTCCGGAGCTATGTATATCGGGGTATGGCTGTGAGGATATGTTTTTGGCGCCATGGGTAAGCGAAAAAGCTTGGGTCGTCCTTGAGTCGATTGTACCCCACAGCAAGGGACTCATCGTTACTGTAGGTCTACCGGTAATGCACAGAGGTTTCGTATACAATGGTGCTGCAGTTTTAGTAGACTCCAAAATAGTTGGAATTGTAGCAAAGCGCTATCTTGCTCGGAGCGGGCTCCACTACGAGCCCCGCTGGTTTACGCCATACCCCCGGGAACATAGCGAGATTCTCGATAATGGAATCCCATTGGGCGACATCCACTTCAGAATTGGTGATGTAATAGTAGGACTGGAAATATGCGAGGATTCATGGGTTTCCGAACGCCCAGGTAGAGCTTTAGCAAATTATGGCGTGGATATCATACTAAGCCCTAGCGCTAGTCATTTCGCGCCGGGCAAAGTTAAGATCAGACGAAATATCGCTACAGAAGGCTCACGATCCTGTTACTGTGCTATCGCGTCAGCAAACTTACTAGGATGTGAGTCAGGACGTACAGTATTTGATGGTGACACTCGAATTGTGTCCGAAGGTGCCATACTGACCGAAGGCCGTCGCTTCAGCTTCAAGGACTATTCTATCATTTCTGGCACCGTAGATATTGTCGCTAATAGAAAGCTTCGTGGCGAGAATGCGAATAAATCGGCAAATTCCGCAACACGTTCAACCGAGATACCTGTAGAATTTGCCATACCCAACGCCGCTACCTTCAGTGTCTTCTCTGAAACACAGTGCGACGAGAAATATGAAGAAATGACCAGGGCCATAGCATTGGGAACCTTTGACTATCTTCGTAAAACGCGCGCAAAGGGAATCGTTATATCCCTATCTGGAGGTGCAGACTCAAGCGCGGTTGCAGTCTTAAGCTCACTAGCACTGCGGTTAGCAATACGGGAACTCGGATTTGAAGAAACATGTGCCCGCCTGCCATGTATTAGCGCTGGTCTCGAAGGGGGCGAGCAAACAGAACAGTCCCTCCTACGGTCAGCAATTACCTGTGTCTATCAGGGCACTGAAAATAGTTCTCCCGAGACTCTGAGTTCAGCGCGGTTTCTGGCGGAATCTCTCGACCTTACTTTCTACCACTGGGACATTGATTTTCTCGTTTCGGCCTATACTTCATTAATTGAAAAGACAATCGGTAGGGAGTTATCCTGGATAAAGGATGATTTAACATTGCAAAATATTCAGCCGAGAGTAAGAGTGCCGGGAATATGGATGCTCGCTAATCTCAAAGGTGCTCTTCTTTTAAATACCGGAAACCGAAGTGAAGCCGCTGTTGGGTACTCCACCATGGACGGCGATACCTGCGGAGGATTCAATCCGATCGGAAGCATCCCTAAGGCTCAACTAATTCGTCTATTGTCGTGGATTTGTACTTGCGATCTTGATGGCATTGGGCCCGTTCGTGCTTTAGATCAAACGCTTTCCCTAACACCTTCTGCAGAACTCCGGCCCTTAGAGCAGGCGCAAACCGATGAGAAGGATCTTATGCCGTACGAAGTCTTAGAGAAAATCGAAGAGTATGCGATACATAGGAAAGAAACCAAAGGCAACGTCTCCCGCTACACGTTCGAATTTTTCAAAGGGAAATATTCCGAACAACTCACAGAAGCATTTGTAGAAAAGTTTTTCTCCCTGTGGCGTCAGAGCCAGTGGAAAAGAGAGCGGCTTGCCCCGTCCCTGCATGTTAGCGATTTTAACCTAGACCCGCGGAGCGGTTGTCGTTTTCCTATATTAAGCGAAACAATAACATAATTAGAGTCACCAGCTCGGGAAACCTCTTTGTCAAAAGCCTTATCTTGCTCCGTGCAAGCTAGAGTAGTCAAAAGATGCTTTCTCCTCGACCTTGAACAACCCATTGACGCTTACTTTTACTATCTTCGCCAGCTTGGTGAATACTTTATAATGTAATCCTTTCAAATGGCCAGGTATTTTCCCAATCTCTGTTAGTCTTTTAAAGAAGGCTATTAAACGGGAATCGTTACTAAGCCTACTGCTCTACGGATGAAGCCCGTCGGGCCACCGGAGGATATTTGCCATAGCCCACAAGCGCTCTCAACGCCTCTGCTTCCAGTTCTGCTACGGCCTCTAACGACATTCCAAGCTGTAGCGCCAACTCTTCTTGGGGAATCGGAGCCTCGCCGTCTAGACCAAACCTTCTCACCAGCAGTCTTAAGGTAGATTGATCCAAATTCTCCAACGCCTGAAACAACCTTGAGCGCAAGGCTTCTAACTCATTATCTTCAGTATTTTGCATTCCACGAATCACCTCGTGTTTCCTCTCGTTTTTCTCAGTTACCCCTCTACACACACCTCCGCACCAACTTCGTTCTAAAACTACTTACTCCACTAATCACGCTCGCAACATCGTAACCAGTATCTGCTGTTCTCAGTCTTATAGCATTATCCTTCTTCCCTATTTTTTTGCAAATATTACAAATAATAGGGAGCATTAAAGTGAGAAAAGAGGACTGAAAGATTAGATATTGTCACTAGCGAGCAAAATATAACCATTTTAAAGTATTTGGGCATTAGATTTTTAGTGTATACTTTGAGGCCATGATCATCATGATGAAAATAAATGTGCAAGCCGAGCTCTTATCATTATGACTGAAAATTTCCTGACTCATGATGATCTTGAGATGTCCTTAGAGCTACTTTTGTGCTTAACCGCAGGATACCAAGGTTCCTATGTAGCCCAGGAAATACTCTTAACAATCTCTCATCCAGCTAACCCAATAGAAACATTAAAGTTTAACAAGAAAATGTTAGACTCGATCTACAACTGGAATGATCAGCTACTTGAAAAGGCAGTACCAATTCTGCGCGCAGATTGGAGCACGCCCGAGTCTGAGGATGCTCGCTTGGCAATGAAGATGCTCGAAAACCTCAAACTTGAACATAAGGAAGTGTACGAGCTGGCTTCCGTAGTTTTAAATTCCCCTATTGATGAAATCTCTATAGCGGAACTCGGGTGGTGCGTTGCTCAATTTGGTCGATACACCTATTGCACGGAGCATTATTTTAGACTCCTCCAACGGTACGCTGAGAAGGCTGAAGACGCCAACCTCAAGGCGCTGTGTGATACAACATTGGCGGACAAACAGGCCGCGATGATCGGCCTTAATGAACTGGTAAGCGCGATTCAAAATGGCTACGTACCTCCGAAACTCGCTGAATCGATAATGATCCAGGCTAGGAGAATTCCGCGAAACGCCAAGACCACGATTCACGATATAATCGTCTGCTATAATAGGCTAAAGGGGAACATAACGTTTGACATGTTTGATATTTCCCCCGAGCAAGGGGCGATATGGGCAGCCGTAGGATTTGGACCAGTAGAAAGTAGCTTATGGATGTTAAACGAATTTCTTGCACCTGAAGAAGCCCTGGAATGGATGAAGCAGGGCTTTATGGACCCGCCGATAGCAGGAAGCTGGAACAACGTGCGTATCTTGCCTGCTGAAGCGCAGGAGTGGATTTCAATGAATATCACCCCCGATGGAGCAAAAGAATGGCGAAAAGCGGGTTTTAGTAGCGCAAAAGCTAAGGTTTATATAGAAAAGGGCATGAAAAGGCCGCCTGGCCGCCCCAGAAAGGAATAGGAAAGGCTCATGTCCAACATCAAACAACTCTTGTCCTTTATGGTCCAGAACGATGCATCGGATTTATACCTTACGGTTGATCGACCACCAAGCTATAAGATAAGCGGCTCGGTAAGGAGTGCCGGAAAGAAAAATCTTGACACCAAGAGCCTTGAGGCAATTATTCGCGAAGTTACAAAACCGGAAGATTATGAAACATTCAAGAAAAGGCGCGAACTGAATATCGCATACTTTGATCCGGAAATAGGGCGTTTCAGATTTAATTTTTACCAGCAGAAGGGTAATAGTGCCATCGTTGTAAGAAAAATCGAGACAAATATAAAAACTCTGGAAGACTTACAACTGCCGCCAACCTTGGCCAATGTCTCAATGTCTAAGAGGGGATTGGTTCTAGTCGTGGGTGCCACGGGCTCTGGAAAGTCGACAACCCTAGCCGCCATGATCAATCACCGGAACGCCAACGAAGCGGGTCATATTGTTACCATAGAAGACCCCGTGGAATTCGTCCATGAGCACAAAAAATGTGTGGTTTCTCAGCGAGAGGTCGGGGTTGATACAGATTCTTTCAAAGATGCTCTTAAAAATACTCTCCGGCAAGCTCCTACGGTTATTTTAATCGGTGAGATTCGAGACGAAGAAACCATGGAGCATGCTATTAATTTTGCGGAGACAGGACATCTTTGCCTTGCCACCCTCCACTCCAATAACGCCAACCAAGCAATGGAGCGTATAATAAACTTCTTCCCACCCGAACGCCATCGTCAAATATACCTACAACTGAGTCTTAACCTCAGGGCCATCGTCAGCCAAAGACTAATAAAAGCCAAAGATGGCACCCGGGCTGCCGCGATCGAGATTTTACTCACTAATTCGAGAATCAAAGACCTCATCAAGAAGGCCGAAGTAGATGCGATTAAGGAGGCCATGAATAATGCGATCACCGAAGGCATGCAAACCTTCGACTACGCTCTTTTTACACTCTACGTAAATGGCAGAATTTCTCTAGAGGATGCCATTGTAAATGCTGACAGCGCAACAGACCTGAAGCTGAGGATTCGGCTGCACGAAGCTGGTCAGGGGAAAAAGGATGTTGAAGAGTCGGGGTTTTCGCTCGAATCCTAACCCGGATTATTTGCAGACTCACAGTAGCCCAAGTGACTGCATTCTAGTGATACACAACGGTTAGCTTTCACACAAAGCAGATCCCAAACAACGTTCCGGAGTGCCCATATCGACTAGCAAAACCCCGTCACCCATTTTTAAAAGGATAATAAAAAAATATGTCCAACACCTTCCTTCATACTTTCAACTAGTTGGTCCTCTAGTAGCACTTTTTGAAATCCCCCTCAAAATTGTTTCCACAGTTGCTGTAGTGTTATTTTCAAAAACACAAGATATAGTGATTATTAAAGGAACAAACACAATATGTGGTGTCCAAATTGTAACATAGGGTATGGAATCAGGGGCAAAAATGAGCGAAAAAGCACGACAAAAGATCGATGGAGAATTACCAGGTAACGCTCGCAACAAGGCGACACACCCCTTGGTAATTAAACGAAATGGCGGACTGGTTCCATTTAATTTATCCAGAATCGAAGGTGCTATCAGAGCGGCATTCGAAGCCGTATTAAAAGATGATGCCTCCCTCTCTCATGTCGTAACTATCAACAATCTGCCAGAAACCGTAAAACGGATTGCCGAAAGGGTAGAGACCGGTATTGTACCCATCCAGGAAACACAGGACGTGCAAGAAGCTATCTCGGTGGAAGAGATTCAGGATATAGTCGAAATGCAGCTGATGGAGAGTGGATTCTTCGAGGTGGCCCGTGCGTATATACGTTACCGCGAAGAACACAAGGTAATAAGAGAGGGAACCCCACAAGCCCTGAAGGTCCAGCGAAGAGATGGAAAAGTAGCCCGCTTTAACCTTTTTAAGATTGTTCGAGCCGTGGAAAATGCCTTCAGATCTGAACACAAGGTAGTTGGCGAGTCACCCCAATTTGTCGTTGACGCTGTCAACAAAGTGTCGGAAGAAGTGGTTCGGGTTTGTCTGTTAAGTGCCGAACCCGTCCTAAATATAGAGTGGATTCAGGATGAAGTAGAGAATGCACTCATGAAACAGGGCTGGTTTCAAATCGCCAAGTCATACATTCTCTATAGAGCAGAGCGGAAACAAGCCCGGAGCGAAGAACACGAAATTGATATCGATAAAGGAAAAGCAGTAGAGGAGACAAAGCCCAAAGTTGCCGTAATTCAGTTAGAAGGCAGAACGCTTGAGCTCTCGGACGGTATATTATCCGAAGCAGATCTGCATAACCGTATTAACCGAGCAGCCATAGGTTTGAAAAAAATACAACCTATGTTGGTCCTAAAAGAATCTTGGCGCCAATATTATCCGGGAATTTCGAAATTAGAGGCAGAAAAAGGCCTCGTCATGGCCTCTCGCTCTTATATCGAGAGACACCCGGATTACTCGCTCCTAACTGCCAGACTCCTCCTTGACACAATATACGAAGAGGTCGGCATGAAGGAGATCGCTTCCCTCAAAAAGTCGCATGAAGAATATTTTATTTCTTACATCGACGAGGCAATTGAACTGGAGCTGCTATCTCCAAGCTTGCGCCAATTCGACATTCCTCACCTGGCACGATCGATATCAATTGAACGGGATAGAGACTTTACCTATTTGGGACTGCAGACGCTCTACGATCGGTATCTCATACACAAGAATGAGCGCCGAATAGAGACTCCGCAAGCTTTCTGGATGAGGGTCGCAATGGGACTCAGCCTCAAAGAAAAAAACAAGGAAGAAAGAGCGCTAGAGTTCTATGATATCTTGTCGAAGATGGATTTTGTCTCCAGCACACCTACGCTCTTTAATTCCGGGACATGCCATAGCCAGATGAGTAGCTGCTACCTGACAACAATAAAAGACGATCTTCAACACATATTCAAATGCATATCAGATGACGCCCAACTTTCCAAATGGGCGGGTGGACTCGGAAATGACTGGACAAGCGTACGAGCGACAGGATCACCAATTAAAGGCACAAATGGTCGCAGCCAGGGAATCATCCCTTTTCTAAAGGTTGCAAACGATACAGCTGTAGCGGTAAATCAAGGTGGCAAGAGGAAAGGTGCCATGTGTGCTTATCTTGAAACTTGGCATCTTGATGTTGAGGAGTTCCTTGAACTTCGAAAGAATACCGGAGATGAGCGACGACGAACTCACGATATGAATACAGCAAACTGGATACCAGACCTTTTCATGAAGCGAGTAGAGCAACAAAGAAAGTGGACCCTATTTAGTCCAAGCGATGTTCCGGATCTGCACGATATTTACGGATCAGAATTTGAGAAACGCTACCTGGAATACGAACAAAAAGCAGCAAATGGCGAAATAGAACTCTTCAAAGAAGTTGAAGCCGTTAATTTGTGGAGAAAGATGCTCAGCATGCTCTTTGAAACAGGGCATCCCTGGATAACTTTCAAGGACCCCTCAAACATACGTTCTCCACAGGACCACGTTGGAGTTGTACATAGCTCGAACCTTTGCACGGAGATATTGCTTAACACATCAGAACACGAAACAGCTGTGTGTAACCTCGGGTCTATAAATATGGCGGCCCATATCAAAAATGGCGCGATTGATACCGAAAAGCTTGAGAAAACAATAACAACAGCCGTAAGAATGCTTGATAACGTCATCGACATCAACTTTTACCCTACGGCAGAGGCAAAAACTGCGAACTTAAAACACAGACCTATCGGACTAGGGGTCATGGGATTCCAGGACGCTCTCTATTGTCTTGGCGTAAGTTACGCAAGTGAGGTGGCAATCCACTTCTCTGATATCTCGATGGAAGCAATAGCATACTACTCTCTGTTAGCCTCAAGTAAATTAGCTGAAGAACGGGGGGCCTACGAAAGCTACCAGGGCTCAAAGTGGCAACGAGGTATTCTTCCGATTGATTCGATCAAGCTATTAGAAGAAGAAAGAGGTAAGGGATATTTGGAAGTTGACACATCCCAGACCATGGACTGGAACATTGTACGACAAGCTATCAAGAAGCACGGGCTAAGAAACAGCAATACAATGGCGATTGCTCCAACTGCTACGATTTCAAACATTGCCGGTGTTACGCAATCCATAGAACCGATGTACAAACACCTCTTTTCAAAGTCCAACCTCTCGGGGGAATTTATCGTCCACAATCCCTATCTGGTAGCCGAACTTGAAAGACGGGAACTTTGGGATGATGAAATGATTGACGACCTCAAATACTTCGACGGAACCATCTCTGAGATTGAAAGGATACCAGACGATCTGAAGCAGATATTCCTGACAGCCTTTGAAATAGACCCGGAGTGGTTGATTGAATGTGCAAGTAGACGGCAAAAGTGGATTGATATGGGACAGTCGTTAAACCTCTACATAAGCGCACCTAGTGGTAGAAGATTACACGATATGTACTTCCTGGCTTGGAAATTAGGTCTAAAGACGACCTACTACCTTCGAGCCACAGCGGCAACACAGATCGAGAAGTCCACGACCGATGTAAACAGGCGGGGACTGCAACCACGTTGGATGAAAAGCAAGTCAGCCTCAAGCGATATCGTAGTTGAAAGAGCAGTAGGTGGTGAAAGTACGGCAATGCCAGTTGCAACATGCAACCTGGATGGTGATTGCGAAAGTTGTCAATAGTTTTTTTTAAAGGAATTTAAAATGTTAGACTTTTTAAACGATGGCGGTGAAACCAAAGCTGCGAAAGAAAATCGAATTAAATGGCAAGATAAGCGTTTGATAAATTGCAACTCTGTGGATGTTAACCAGTTAATGCCCTTGAAATATAAATGGGCTTGGGAACACTACCTAAATGGATGTGCAAACAACTGGCTGCCGTCCGAAGTACCAATGTCACAAGACATAGAGCTGTGGAAGTCCAACAAACTGTCACAAGATGAGCGCCTTGTGATTATGCGAAATCTGGGGTTCTTCAGCACTGCCGAAAGTCTTGTTGGAAATAATATTGTACTTGCAATATTCAAGTACGTAACAAATCCCGAAGCGCGACAGTGTCTTCTCCGGCAGGCATTCGAAGAAGCTGTCCACACACATACGTTTCATTACATCGTAGAATCCCTTGCTCTTGATGAGGGCGAAGTATTCAACATGTACAGAGAAATTAATTCCATCAACAAAAAAGATGTTTTTGAGATGGAACTT
This sequence comes from Bdellovibrionota bacterium, assembly GCA_044238365.1. Classification (GTDB taxonomy): domain Bacteria; phylum Bdellovibrionota_C; class UBA2361; order UBA2361; family JBIIDM01; genus JBIIDM01. Next base: position 12,306 of record JBIIDM010000061.1, read on the forward strand.
ACCGAGGCCTTGATGGCTGACAATTTCTCAACTCAAACTGTGGAAGGAGTTCAGCAATTCCTTAAGAATCTGATTGGATTCTATGTAATTATGGAAGGACTCTTCTTCTATAGCGGATTTGTAATGATTCTTTCCTTTCATAGACAAAACCGAATGACGGGAATCGGACAGCAGTTTCAGTATATCCTCCGAGACGAGTCGATCCATCTCAACTTCGGTATCGACCTGATCAACGGAATCAAGCAAGAGAACCCTGAAAGCTGGACACCTGAATTTCAATCACAAATTCGTGAGATGATTATGAGGGCTGTTGAACTAGAAATCGGTTATGCAGAAGACTGCCTCCCAAGAGGAATTCTTGGCCTAAGTGCGCCGTTGTTCCGCGACTATGTGCAATACATTGCTGATAGACGCTTAGAGAGAATTGGGCTGAGCACTGAGTATGGTTCGAAGAACCCATTTCCATGGATGAGCGAGACTATCGATCTTCAAAAGGAAAAGAATTTCTTCGAAACGAGAGTGACAGAATATCAGACAGCTGCGTCGTTGACGTGGTAATTAGCTACCTAGGTAACAGGTAACAGGTTGTTGGTCAAAAATCAAAGCGCCAAATTTTTCACCGAACGTCATGTTTACGGTGAAAAGTTTGGTCATTGCCGCCCTAACTGTGCACCAGCCTGTGAAAAATAATACAAGTAAGTATCATCAGGTTGTTTAATATTGTGAAAAAAGTTTTTTTTCTATGAGAAGTGCTACGGCGACTTGCAACATGCAAGATAGGGCTTTTAACCAAAAGATTGGACAAACTGGCACCAGCTTACTCGTCCCCTCTTAACAAAGAGTGGGGGCATTAAACACCCACTCACGTTCTTTTGTTAGCCGATGGCACGGACTTTTCTGCTTCTTCGCCAGCCACATAAGAAGACCAAGCGCAACTGCTTGCACAGCAAAGACGACCGAGAGGTCATCCCATTAACCAGAGGCGATACCGAGAAACCTGCATACAACTCCTCTGAGTAAAGATGGCGGCTTATGTCGCGCAACACAAAGAACTCAATATAACAAACCACAAAGAGCCAGTATCTTAACGGATCGCTGCTCGCGGCCATCGCAAGCGAACCCAATATGCAAACAAAAGAACCAATTACACGAATGTAGTATGTGTCACGAACCGACCACTCGAAAGACGCCCCATAGACTCCAACGGCAAACCGCTGAAAATCAAGAGAAAACATCAGGCCGAGACCAATGATTATATGATAGATTCCGATGAAGAAGAATAAGCATCTTAAGACTCGTTCGTAATTCATTCTGGATCCATCTGAGGCTGACTATACATAGCAACGGTAAAGGCGTAGCCCACCACCTCCCAAGCCCAGACACTCGTAAAGAAAAAACCCACAATAAATAATAGTAATCCCAAGAATGAGATAACAATTGAGGCAAGCGCAATTAACCAAGCCTTCAGGTAGAGGCGACGATGCTCGCATGCTCTTTTGAATGCTCGAACAGGTTGACGGAGAACCCGAGGATCCTCCTCACATGCATACACGGTCATGCACCCTGGAAGGGTAAAAACACCAAGTACGAAAAATAACAGACCGAACAGTACAAGGAAACGTATGTGCATCAATCCAAAGCCAAGAAACACTAGCAAGAGACTAACGCCAAAGCAAAGATTTGCCGGCAATAAGTAACAAAATATCGTAGCTGCCGCCACGCACCCTCTACGAAACGTATGCCTCCATGGCCGCATTCCTCGAAAATACGGCCGGGGTCTCCGGTAAAGAGCCGATGTACTACGTCCAACCGTGCTCCTAGGTTCATAATCCAACCAATTGGGAGCAGTAATATGACGACCAGACCACCAATGAAGACATCTCGGCGACCCTCAACTGATTCTATCGGAAATAAAAAGCTTTCGTGGAAAGTAAGCCGTGCTGGGAGATGATGTTTATCTGTCATTCTCATGTGTCCGGTTTAAACATAAGACTCGCCCCAATCTTTTCACTGATTCTGCTCACACCCAGAGTCAGTGAAAAACCTTCAGTCGTCCAAGTCAACAAAGCAAACGCGTTTAGGTTCAGTGTAGCTATAAAAAAATGTATATCGGTACCGTGATTCTACCAAATCCACCCATCTAATGGCATCGCGACCTCAAAATTACGGTGTAAAATCACTTTTTTCGGTAATAGAAAGTACAAACTGCGTGAGAAGCTTTACGGAATTCGACAAATCGGCAAGACTACAAACTTCTACCTGAGTATGCATATAACGGTTTGGAATGCCGATGCTTGCAGTCGCTACGCCCCTCTTCGTGGTTTGAATTGCATTAGCGTCGTTTCCTAAAGCACGCGGCGATGGTTCCAATTGGAACTTAATCTTCCCCTTCTTTGCGACTGACTCTAGCATTCTATGCACAACCGGATTTGTATTGGGTCCCTTCGATACACACGGACCATTGCCTAAAATGCACTCAGTCCTCTTCGTACCAGCCCCTGGATTATCCGTTGCATGCGTTACATCAATTGCGATGCCCACCTCAGGGTCAATGGCATACGCAGCAGTTTGCGCACCTCTTAAGCCTATTTCTTCCTGCACCGTGCTCGCCGCATAAAGCGCTACATTTATCCGTTTTTTACTACACGCTATGAGTGTCTCAATTGCCACAAAAAGTCCCACTCGATCATCCAGTCCCGGTCCAGCTATCAAGTCCTTTCCCAGTTGAATTATCTCTGGTCTGTAGACGATCGGATCCCCAATATCTACCAATTTCTGAACTTCTTTCTTATTCTTGGCACCTACATCAATCCAAATATTGTCCAAATTTAGCTTAGTGGAGGATCTTTCATCCGCCTCTTGAAGGTGAATCGGCTTCCGTCCAACAATTCCGTCTAGGAGACCTCGTCTTCCCAGAATTACCACCCGGGCTCCCCAAAGAGTCGCAACATCAATACCTCCCAATGCACTCACATTGATATACCCTTTTTCGGTTATCTGAGTAACCATCAAACCAATCTGATCACAGTGACCGGCCAACATGACCCGTCGACTCGATTCCGTGTTTATTGCCGCTATAACATTTCCATGTAGGTCGGTATCAATATATTCTGCGTAGGGTTCAACCCTTTCTCTTACGCGCGCCTGAATCTCCTCCTCAAAGCCGGTTGGAGATGGAGTGGTGAGCAAGGTATCAAGAAACTCTCTAGATTCTTTATCCATTAATTAAACTCTTTATAATTAAAGACTACACAGGCGGTCAAAATTAAAATTGCTGAATACAGAATAACATACGAATAGCTGTAAAAAAAATACCTCAAATCTGGAAAGACATAAAAGACTACTCCGTCCGCTACCCAGAGAGAATCAAGATGAGGAACTAGGTAATAAAACGATTTTAGGAAGGAATTGCTTTCCATACCTGGCACACCTTTCAAGTACACTGAACAGCGGCCCACTATGAAGATCCCCATAACAAAAAGACCGTTTAGTAAGGGCGTCACAACAATCGCCGAGAAAAATAAGATGACAGCTGCAATCAAAACGATCTCAAGCATCATGAAAAAATATGCGACGAACAAAGAAGAATCGAACCAGCCTTGGAGAAGTGAGATATAGCAAGAAAGCACTAAGCCCATGCTCAAGACCAAACCAGACCCGATAACGGCAAGCGCAGCAAACTTTGCAACAATAAAATGCCATCTGTGTATCGGTTTGGACATAATGTTATAAATCGTTTTCTGTGATAGCTCCTTATTTAAAAGTGACGAGCCGGAAAGGATTGTAAAGAATACAGAAACAATTGAAATACTGAATAAACCGAAGTCCTTCACGATCTGAATATGATCCCCAATCGATACCGACCCAAAAAGCGAACCACTGGCCACAATCAATACCGAAAAGAAGATTGCGATATAGAGCAACTTAGCTCGAACTGCTTCGCGGATTGTAGCTCCGAATAAATAACGAATTGCCGTGACTCCAGTTAACGGCTGTCGAAAGTCTGTCATCGGCAAAATTACTCCAATCAACTAGTTAATCTACTAAACCTGAGTTCGACGTAAGAACAAAGGTAAATGATTGAAATTGCTTTAGACACAAGGCGTGCAGTGATATAAAAGCGCAGGCTAAAGCTTGCTACGTCGAGCATTTTATATCATGAGCAACGAAGTGGATGAAGTAATTTCATCCATTTACCGCAGTTCTTACGTCGAACTCAGGTTATTAGAAATATGCTCGCCTCATGCAGTCTTATGTCGAATTCAGGCTACGAGTTAGGAAAATTTTCTCGGTACGATTCAACCTAAAAAGAGCATTTAAGTGGGATAAAGTGGTCCCAGCTAGTTGAAATAAAAAAGAATCTAGTGATTTTGGATCGCAATCAAGTATCACCGATACGGTGAGACCCAAAAAATTCTGAGTAAGTTCAGCTATCTGGGCCGCATTGGCATTATTCCAGGTGAAGGAATCTGTGCCTGTTAGATGAGTGGGTATGTTTAAAACGGACAAATGACCGAAGTTCTTCCGTGGAACCGAGGTAAATAAGCCCAAAGCCGCTAACGCAATCTCTGAGCTTAAGAATAACGATTCTAGCTATTACTGAAGACCACCATTCGCGCTGTTCCAAGTAAAGGTAGAAGTACCCTTGGAGTGCGTTGCAGTAGTTGAAAAGTAAGTAGAATTTGCAGTAATGGTACCTAACGTTACACCGGTCGACAATTTAAACGTTGATGGCGCTGTGGATGAATAAGTCTCATTATCAACGAAATATGCCTCTTCCGCTGTTGCCAAGTTTCTCAAGTCGCTCTTAGCTCTAGCATCAAATCCTCTTTTTCTGTATTCTGTAAACTGTGGAATAGCTATTGCAGCAAGAATACCAATAATCGCGATAACAACTAATAGCTCGATGAGGGTAAAGCCTTTTTCACTTTTTCTTTTCATAACCTTTCTCCTAACCTGTAAATATACTTCTAATCAATTAATTTAATCCGGACGACCCCGTTTAGAAAGTCGCTAGTAACTTGAGTTCGTGCGTCAAACTCAGGCTAATATACTCACGCGGTCAATTTTTCAGGGTCTGTGAGAGTCATCGGTGGAGTGTATTGCAGGCATATTGCCTGCTCATTAAGCCCCACTGCACCCCGTTTTTCAGGAAGGATGCCCGCACCGCTCACGACTCGATTCCAATCCGTGAGCGATACGGGCGCACTCAAGAACTCCCGCTAAGTCACTGTTTCCCTCAAAGCCTCCCGCCCTTTCTTCCCGGGCTGAATTCTTTTCGAGAGA
>JBIIDM010000062.1:0-17523 GCA_044238365.1 Bdellovibrionota bacterium
AAATTAACGCCTGAGGAGATTGCTCTATCGGGACAAAGAGCAATCTTTGTTAGATATCAATCGCTGAATCAGGAAGCAAATATAGTCAATGTAATAATTGTCTATATTTTGCGGAACGGTATTCGCGCCTCTCGATGGGACGGCAACCCACCCTGATGACGGGACTTCCTTCATCTTCGCGAATCGCTAATTTAACTTGTAATTTCAGTATGTTGAGATTTCTGGATGTATTGCAATTTTTTGACATCAGGAATGGCTGTTACGGAACTAAACTTATACATGGAATCTTATGGACACACCTCCTCCTTACAAAGTTCACCCCGAAGACTCTCACAAAGGCGAGCTTGCGAGTGATACCTTCGTACACTCCACTGGTTCCGTTACAGAATTGCCGTTGCGGATGAGACCGGCAGGTTGTCTTGGAAGGTTGGAAGAAATAGCCGTAAAGCTGTCGTCAATACAGGGCACGGATCGGCCGGTGATAACAGAGCCTTATGTGGTTGTGTTTGCTGCGGATCATGGGATTACCAGTTCACATCCCGATGTGTCGGCATTTCCCCGCGAGGTGACGTTGCAGGTAGTTCGGGAGTTCGCACAGGGGCGGGCCGCGGTGAATGTGCTCGCGCGGGTCGCGGGGGCCTCGGTCGTCGTCGTTGATGCCGGAGTATGCGGTGACGTTGGCGATGATGAACTCGTGGTGAATTTGAAGATTCGGCCGGGTACCGATTCGTTTGTTAATGGCCCGGCGATGAGCAAAGCCGAGTTGGTGGAGTGTTTGGTCCGTGGGGCATTGGTCATTGAGCGACTTGCTGCAGCGGGCGCAAATTTGGTGGCATTCGGAGACATCGGGATCGGCAACACAAGCAGCGCATCGCTGCTAATGCATCGGCTCACAAAGTTCTCAATTGATCAATGTGTTGGCAGAGGCACCGGTATTGCAGATGCGGCACTAAGGCGGAAACATTCCCTCCTACGTTCAATCGCAGAGAGTGTGTCGGATGCGGACTGTGCCACCGACTTAGCCTATTTTGGCGGCTTTGAAATTGCGATGCTGGTGGGCGCAATGCACGAGTGTGCTCGTCGAGGTATTGCTTTTATTGTCGACGGGTTTATCGTAACGGTTGCGTTCGCCTACGGGTCTGAACTTCAACCCGAAATTAAGAAATTCGCGTTCTTTGGCCACTGTTCTGAGGAGTTCGGCCATAGCGGCATCCTCGAGTTTCTTGGTGTTCGTCCATTACTACACCTTGATATGCGACTCGGTGAAGGGAGCGGCGCCGTGATGGCGATACCGATCATCAAGGCCGCGGCTAGCGTCCTCTGCGAAATGTCGGACCCTCAGACTCAGAAGTCTATTCGAATGCCAGCGGTAAATGCTCGGCCCCTAAGGGAGCTTAAGTCTTTGATGAATGACGTATGAACTCGGGCTTCCTGATTCAACAGATTCGTGCCCTGGGCGAATAGCTTTATTCGTTGATTTCCGGCCTTAAATTCGTACGTTGAATCAACATTCATCATCGTGTAGCCAGCTGTCGGTAATTCAAAGAGGGCTGTATCCCTTTGCGGGCTGACAAACTGCGCTTCAATGCCTGTCTGCCAGGTGTCACGGTGATAGGTCAGCCTCGTTAGAGCTCTAATCGGCGTAATTCGTGGAAGATTAGTATTTTCGCCTTCGGTGAGCCTGCCTCTGACATAGTCAGCCTGGAGTTGAAGTGCGAATTGATTTTTCCAGTTTTCTGGAGAGAGGCGTGCCATTATATTCCCTTCAGCGCCCCAGATTCGGGCTTTGGCTAGTTCGTAGCGTAATTCATTGACGCCATCAATCTGTGCCCCGGTAAAGGCTGCGTTAATGTAGTCCCAGTAGTGTTGAGAGAATGTTGATAGTGCTCCGGTAATTCGGCCGGTTGTTTTTTCAAGCCGCATTTCCACTCCGGTAGATCGTTCCTTATTAAGTTCCGTGTCGCCGATTTCGTACGTTCTTGTCGCTGTGTGTACTCCGTTAGCAAATAATTCAGTGGCGGTAGGTGCCCGCTCACTGTATGAAGCCGTTAGTGACGCGCGGTATGATGGATCGGGGGTGTAGGTCATTCCAATTGCGCCGTTGACTAGCGAATATGACCTATCGTTAGCAGCTACCGACGTATATGCCACATTTTCCCCTCTCAGTCCGGCACTCAGTTCGAGGTCATTACGAACGTTTCCTGTCTCGGCAACAAATAATGCCGGGGTAAACACCTGATTCTCAGGAATAAATGCTTCAGAACCCTGTACGCGAAAATCCTGGAAGTATACTTCCATCCCGCTACTGCCATTGAGCATTCTCGGGATTCCAAGAGCGTCAACAGGTGTATGAACTGCATCGAGGCGTAGGTTAAGCGTGTCTGAATTAAATACAGTGCCAGCAATGCCGTCTTCGTATTCGGTGTGTTTGTAGTCGGAGATCGCACCGGAGAAAGTAAGCCGCTCCAAAGGAGCAACTGGGGCATCGAGCTGATGTTTGGTCGATAATTTGATGTTTGAAAGGTCTAGGTAGGTCCCGCGTGTTGGAACGTCAGATTCGTTATGGTCCGAATCTAGGTGTTCCAGAGATTCCTCACCTTCATTTTCGTGCTCACCTTCGTGCTCACCTTCGTGCTCACCTTCGTGCTCACCTTCATGCTCACCTTCATGGCCGTGTGCATGGCCCGGAACACCATAGCGGCTTGAAAAGTAACGAAGCCCAATGCCGTGTACCTGGTTTTGATTGATATATGAAAGGCCGCCATTAAACCCACTTGATCTCGTACTCGAGTTTTCCAACCGCCCCTTGCTTTCAGGATCCGGTTCTTCGCCTTCGCTTTCGAGCAAACGATCGGATTCAGCATTGCCGGGTATTTTCAAATCATCGGTCTCTGAATACGACGACGACAGGCTATAATTAATCTGGTTATTTTGCCCTTTGAGCGCGGCGTTGCCGCTGCGCAAGTCTGATGCACTATCACCGATAGTTGATTGTACGTGTCCGGCAACCGGATCTCCTAGAGCCTCCTCCGGAATCAAACTGTCGGTTAAATTTACTAACCCGCCTATGGCTGATCCGCCATAGAGCAGCGTTCCGGGCCCTCGTAAGATGTCAACATTATCAAACGAATAGATATCACTTGAGACGGCATGGTCATCGCTGGTCTGTGAGATATCACCGGTTGATAATCCGTTATCTAGTACCCGAACTCGGGCACCGCCCTGGCCGCGGATTATCGGACGAGAACTGCCCGGGCCAAAGCTTGAAGAGCTAACCCCGGGCTGCTGCTGAAGTGCATCTCCTAAGGTCAGTGGCGCCGTGCGGGTCAGATCCTCCGTTGCAACGGACTGTACAGGTCTAATTGAATCTGATTTTTTTTTTCCACTCACGGTGACAATGAGTGTTTTTTCTTTCTCAGTCTGAGTGCGTTGCTCTTCGGCCAATACGTCTGCGGGGCACGTTAAAACCCCTCCGCCAAAAAAGAGTGTCATTACACAGAGGGAAGTAACCTTGAGTGCTGCCCCACTTTTGCCGTGAAACGGCAGTGCTGGTGATGAAAAGGTTAGACGGTGCAGGAACATGGACGTAGTCTCCTTAAGTAATGAGAGCATTCTATGATGAGATGACAGGACTGGGAGACTACCCCAAACGCAATAAGGTTGCAATAAGGCTCTTGCTATCCGCGCAAGGGTTGTAATCATTACTCGGCTCCGTTACCATTAACGCTATACTATAAATTTTAAAAATAAGGTCATAGAGTTAACGATGAAGCTGTCGAGACATGTAGGAAAAACGCTCCGTGAAGTCCCTCGCGATGCCCAGACCGTGGCGCATAAATTGATGCTGAGGGCCGGGTTTATCAAGCAGACTGCGGCTGGAGTGTACTCATACCTGCCATTGGGCTTCAGGACCTTAACAAAGATATCGGCGATTGTTCGCCAGGAGATGGACCGAATCGGCGCAGAGGAGCTCTTAATGCCCACGTTGCAGCCGAAGGAATTATGGGAAGAGTCTGGTCGCTGGGAACGGTATACCGAAGTGGACGGCATAATGTTTACCCTCGAAGATCGTCGCAAGGGTGTCGTGTGTCTTGGTCCGACTCATGAAGAGGTTATAACGGATATTGTGCGTCGTGAGATTACGTCGTACAAAGAGCTGCCTGTAATTCCGTATCAGATTCAGACGAAATTCAGAGATGAAATTCGCCCGCGCTTTGGTCTTATGCGAGCCCGTGAATTCATAATGAAGGATGCCTACAGCTTCGATACCGACTTCTCAGGATTGGATCGCTCCTTTGATGCTATGGAGGGCGCTTATCATGCAGTCTGTAAGCGAATCGGATTTGAATACCGTGCGGTAGAAGCTGATGCCGGGGCTATCGGAGGTACTGGCAGTAAAGAATTTATGGTTCTGGCCGAGACGGGGGAGGACACCATCATTTATTGTGATTCGTGCGATTATGCCGCCAATCTTGAACGGGCTGAATCTATCATTCAGAGTTATGAGCAGGCGGAATCGGAGCTTCCGATGGAAGAAGTGTACGGCGCTGATAGTATAGGTGTGGAGGCCCTCACTGAAGCTTTGAAGCTGCCAGTCTGGAAAGTCACAAAGACAATTCTATACAACACCGAGAATGGACCTGTTGCGGTTATGGTTCGCGGTGACTGTGAAGTGCACGAGTTAAAGGTCGCTAATCATCTCAATGTAAAGCAGTTGGCGCTGTGTACTCCAGAGCAGATTGAAGAGCTGACGGGGGCAAAGGTGGGTTTTGCGGGGCCATTGGGTCTACCCGAAGGGGTTAGAGTTATCGCTGATTCTTACTGTGCAGGGAGGACCAATTTTGAGTGTGGTGCAAACCGTACCGGGTATCACTCCATTAACGTCAATTTTGGCCGGGATCTTGAGCTACCAACGTTCGGCGACTTTAAGACGGCGGAGGTTGGTCATACCTGTTTTCGGTGCAAGTCCGGAACGTTGCAAAGCGCCAGGGGAATCGAGGTAGGGCATATTTTTAAATTGGGGACGAAATATTCCGAGGCCATGGGATGTTCTTATCTTAATAGTGAAGGAGAATCTCTACCCGTTGTAATGGGGTGCTACGGTATTGGTATTTCGAGAATTGCTGCTGCGATCGTTGAGCAGTCGCATGATGACAAGGGGATTATTTGGCCACGAAACGTTGCACCGTACCAGGTCCATCTGGTCGGTTTAAATCTGGAAAACGACGAGATTCGGGATCGCTGTGACCTATTGTATCAGACCTTGCTTGGTGAAGATTTTGAAGTCCTTTATGACGACAGAGATTTACGGGCCGGTGAAAAATTTTCAGACGCAGATCTTATCGGGCTACCATTGCGAGTTACATTAAGTTCTCGCTCAATCCAGGGCGGCGGTGTAGAATGGAAGGAGCGAGCCAGGAAAGACGGGGAGGTTGTGTCTTTTGATTTATTAAGCGCCAGGCTTCGGGAGTATTTCGGGCAGGTGTAAGAGTCACGCAATTCTAGCGCCGAGTTTTAACCAGGCGGCATTCTATAACGGCGCATTATTGTGGCTTGCTGTCTATCTTAGCGGTCATTATTTTTGGAGTCGAGCACTTGTCTGGCGTAGGTCGGCTCATGGTCTGTCCTAATTATTTAGTACTTTTTTTAATTGCATGGGTATAGATCGGAATATTCTGAAAATTACTATTACAGAGTTGCGTCATTCATGTGATGTGGTGGAACGTTGCGTGCGGTATTATGGCATAGAGAAGCCAGTCTCCTGGCGCTGGGAAGGTGACGATGTAAGTCGTTACATTTGGAATGACGCGTGTATGCGAGTGAAGAACCCCAAAGGGCTCCGACCGTATGACGCCGCTACGGAGATTGCCGCATTGGCACTCCAGGACGGGGTGCTTATTGAGGCACAACCGAATGGAAGTTTAGTTCTCCGGCCAACCCGTATGCAGATCACGACGGATGATTATGTTGAGAAGAAGTTAACACAGTCATTGCGCGCTGTGCTCGCAACTATGGGAGCCGAAGCTTCCGTTGATGCAACTAATTCAGGATTTTTTCCTGGGCTGTACCGAGTTGGTGCCCCCTTTGATCGCGAGCGTCCTCTGACCAGTTTGCGCCCGTTTGCCCAAATGATTTTTCACAGTCAGCTGCTACATCAATGCCTAGGACCAGATAATGGCATTACGCAAAGGGGCCATACCTGCCATACCGATGCACATTTGTCTGAGCAGTTACGTTCATTTATAGATGGCAGCTTTCCGATTGCTGATTTGGTCGGGGCTCCAGAAGAAGGGTTGATGCGTGGTGTGTTTTGTTGGTTGTGGAGTGGCACCTATCCTCGAAAACTATATCTCGAGTTAGTAGCCCAACGGTCGCAGTGGCGCTGGTGTTCTCTAAGTCGCGATCTCATGTTACCAGCGGAGGGGGAGGTTGGTCTAAGGGTATTTGAAGAGCGGGGCGCGATCTGGCCCTTGTTATTGTTGCTCTCTTCATCAATTCCTGGTGCAGATCTGGCGCCACTATGCGTGCTCTTTCAAGAGGAAGCCAACATCCCGTGGTATATGAGGACCACCCTGGGACGGTTAATAAAGATTCGGGAAGAATTAAAGCAGAGCGGCGGTGCGGATTTTGATCCATCACTCAATTTGATGATCGATGATGATTTCAGTGACTCTATTTTTTTACTGGCATCACTGGATTATGAAGTCGAGCGGCACTGCTCGTCGTTGTATGTTTCCTACTATGTGGAACGGGTATGGAATGTAACAAAGGCAGTGAATGGTGTATTGGCTCGCCGAGTGAGCAGCGGGAAATTGCATACTTATGAGCCGCGTTATGCACAGTTTCTCGAGCTCGGGTTGAAGACGTTCACTCGGCACGTTGGGTTTTTGGGCATTGACTTTTCTGACCTGATTTCGACGTAAGAACTGCGGTAACTGTTTAAAATTGCTTCATTCACATCGTTGCGCATGATATAAAATGCTCAACGTAGCAAGAAGCAATTTTAACCAGGTACCTTTGTTTTTACCTCAAACTCAGATTTAAAAGATAACGACGCCCCAAATTATTTCGAAGGCCTTCCATACCCCGTCTTACGATGAAAAAACGGCGTAAGAAGGATTCCAGAAACAAAGCCACCAACGTGTGCCCACCAGGCGACCCCACCTTGAATAGCTGATGATGCATCTTGAATGGTACTAAGCCCTTGTACGATCTGGGTGTAGGCCCAGAATCCCATGAAGATCACCGAAGGAACTTCAATATAGAGCGGCCAGAACAGGAGTGGAATTAAGACCAACACCTTCGCAGAAGGAAACATGGTTAAGTAGGCGCCCATAACCCCGGCAATTGCTCCGGAGGCGCCCACTGTTGGTATGGAAGAGCTGGGCAAAAACCAGACATGCGCCAATGAGGCAATAACCCCACATAAAATATAAAAAATCAAAAATCCAACATGGCCGAAATTGTCTTCAACATTATCTCCGAAGATCCAGAGCGACCACATGTTGCCGATAATGTGTAGAAAACTACCGTGCAAAAACATTGTAGTAAGTAGCACCGACCCCGGAAGCTCCACAAATCCGGAATGCTCAAGGTACGAACGCTTGAAAAATTTTGACGGTATTACCCCATACCGGTTAAAAAAACCTGGTATTTCCTCTGGTAAGAGCTGTAGAGTAAGAGCAAAGACATACGCACAGCCACAAATTATTAATACCGAAATAAATGGGACTGACTGAGAGCGCTGTGAATCGCGAATTGGGATCATTGGTCAACTGATTGGTGAATTGTAGCTGTTGTCGCGGTAACGATGTTGGTGGTTGTCTCCACCTTGTTAATCACCTGATTGGCTTTTCTCGAACAGCGACGAATTATACAAGGATCCCTTTATAAAACAATCAGCTCTCTAATCCGTTGTCCATATGAGAGGAAGTGGGACTGAAGACCTCCAAAAATTGAAGTGTAGTCAATGGAAAGCCGGTATGTCACTGAATGATATTAAAGAACTCATAGCCCTTGAGAGTGTGACCGAGGAACTGCTCCGTCTAGGTCGCTTGAATCCTTATTACACCCTTTGCGACGATGTCATGAGGACGGTGGGGGAGTCCTATGAGCGATTTAATGAGTTGAAGGAGTTTTCAAGAGTTTACGGTTTTCATACGGGGTTTGGTAGCGATATTACTACCGGTTTCTCGTCGGAACAAGCTACAGTTCATCAGCGCTCTCTGCTGGAATACCTTTTGGTGGGTATTGGACCGAACTTACCGCAGTCGGTTGTTCGGCGGGCACTTCGGCTTCAGGTTATAAAGATCGCACAAGGGTATTCGGGAATTTCGCCGTTGGTCTTTTCCCGCTTGGTTGCTCTTTCAAACGAGCCGAATTTGCCCAAGGTACCGGCTTACGGCAGTCTCGGTGCAAGTGGCGACCTAATCCCAATGGCACATGCCATAGCGCCCATCTTTAACGACCTTGCTGAGATTGGCGGGCGCGACGTGCTTGGTTTGGTTAACACCAATGCGATGATGGCGAGTCTTGCAATTGAGCTTCTGGAGCGTGTACTTCAAATAATTTTGACGGGACTTCAGATTACTGCCAATGTAAGTATTGGAATTGGTAGCAGAGGGGAATGTTTTACAGATCCTGGCTTTGCGGTTCTACGGCCAGGGAACAGGAGCGGCATAGCTGCTCAGGCGATACAAATCTTTAGGGGTGAGCTTCTTGAAGGGAAGTTGCCAGTATTTTCGGAAATTCTTCAGGACCGGTACTCAATTCGGTGTGCCCCCCAGATTTATGGCAACGCGCTATCGCTGCTTGCGATGGCTGAAGGTCTTATACTTGACGAGGCACAGAACGTAGCTGACAACCCCCTGGTTCTTAAAGAGGGAATTTGGCATGGTGGGCATTTTTATGCGGTTGGGTTAGCTTCTGCGGCTGACCTTTTGACTAATATATTGGTGCGCATTGCAGATTTGTGCGATCGCCAGAGTTTTTTGCTTGTGAACTCTACTGAGAATGGGGGATTACCAGCCAACTTGGAGTACCCTGGGAGAAGCCACGTAAAGGGTTTACATCAGTTGGCAAACGCCCTGATGCAGCGTATCCGCGGACTCGCAACATCCAGTTGGCAGATCAGCGCCTCTTCAGAGGGAAATAATCAGGATGTTGTCCCCGCCGCAATGACGGCACTGCTTAGTGTGGAGGAGGTAGCAGGAATGGTGACCGATTTACAGCGAGTTTTGCTGTTTATGAGCGAGCGAAGTGTTCAGTTGCGAGTGAACGGTGAGGTGCAACAAAGCCATGGGTTGAAAGCGTGGGGAAGGGAGGGAGCTAGCCCGGATTATTCACGCAACGCGCCTCCATAGTGGCTTTGTCCGCCCCCCCCCTTTTTTTTTTCAGCAAAAGCCTAAAAAACAAGCGTTTTCAGATAAATAGCAACCCCCGGCAAAAAGAATCGCTCAATTTAGGTAATAGAGTCCTTCGAGAGAGAATGTGGCGACGCCCCATTCCGATCTCAGATTCAGTCGAATAATCGAGGTGTTCAGTACTTAATTTTATCACTAATTTTTCGTCGTTTCTGAGGAGGAGGTTTGCTTGCGTTGCTCATGATATAAGCTGGGCAAATTAGAAAACTACCCCTGCGGTTTTATAATTGATATCTCTTTGTCAGTGTTAAACCAGACTCTAATCATAGTCCATCATTTCATTCCATATGAATATAGTCATATTTCGCTTGACCATGGTGTCTAAGAGTTTGTTAAATAAGTTATTGAATTTTTTTTTAAGGAAGAGTTCGTGCCTAGGGAGGGCCAGAAACCGGAATACTACACCACGCTTTCAGGCAATTGCTGTCGTTACCTTACTTCTCTACCCTAAACCTGGTAACAATATTATATTGACTAAAGACCTTCCCCCTCCATCCGTTCCAGCAGCGCCATTTGCTCCGCCTCTAGCTCATCCTTCTTCCGCGCCAGGTCGATCAATCCAAACGCATCCCGGGAATTCGACGCCTGCATGATTCGCTTATCCAGCTCCGAAAGCTCTGACGATATCTGCTCAAAACGTGTTTGCAGCTTGGAGATCTCACGTTCTTTCTTTCGCCGGTTTTTGTTGGACTCTTTGCCCTGCGAACCCTTTTTTAAGGTCGTTGGTGCGTTACTCTCCTCGTCTTCAAATCCGACCTGCTCACAAAATTCATCGTAGGTTCCATGAAAGTAAAGGATATCCTTCGAGCGAAAGACGATTAATTTCTTCGCAAGGGCTCGTAACATGTGTTCACTGTGCGTTACAAATACCGCACCGCCCTCAAATCGATCAATGGCGGCAATTAAGGAATCAATCGACTCCATATCTAAGTGGTTAGTCGGTTCGTCAAGGAAGATAAGATTGCTCGGCTTAGCGAGAATTTTGCCGAGCATTACCCGGTTTCGCTCGCCACCGGAGAGTACCCGCACTTTCTTCTCGGCTGCATCTCCGCCAAACATCATAGCGCCACAGATCGCCCGAATTGCTGTTCGGCTTAGATTGGGATTGGAATCCTGGATTTCATCCTCAATGGTGAGGGTGTCATTAAGTCGCTCAACATTCGATTGCCCTAGGTATCCCCAAGCGCAGCGGTCATGGTACCGCACGCTGCCTTCCTGGCTTTCAAGTTCACCTACCAGTAGGCGAAGCAGGGTCGACTTACCACGGCCATTTTTTCCGATAATGCCCAGTCGTTCGCCACGCTCGATTGGGAACGAGAGATTGTCTATCAGGAGGTCGCCACCGTTGTATGAGAATGACAGGTTGTAGGCTTCGCCGAGCCGTTTTGCTGGGCACTCCTCATAGTTGAATCGAAAGGCCAGTGTGGGGTCGTCTTGAAGCTCCTCTTGTATGTCAAGCCGATCTAGCTCCCTCAAACGCGATTGTACGAGCTTGGCCTTAGAAGCCTGTGCGCGATATTTTGCGGCAAATGACTCGATTTCTTCCTTTCGTTTTATAAGATTTTCGCGGGTACGCTCATGAATCTGTTCTTCTTCGGCCAGTAAGGCTCTGATCTTCTGGGTTGGCCCAGCGACCTTTTTTATCTTCCGGCGATAGATTGCGATGGTATGCGTCGTGACGCTATCCATGAAATCCTTGTCGTGCGAAATCAGCATTAATTCCCCCGGCCATGACTGCAATTCACCTTTAATCCACCTGACAGAGGGAAGGTCAAGGTAGTTGGTAGGTTCATCAAGCAGCAGCAAATCTGGTGCAGCAAGAAGCAGTTTCGCAAGTTCAAGGCGCAACTGATAGCCTCCTGAGAGCGATTGTGGGTCACGAAGCAACATCGCATCATCGAATCCCAAGCCATGGAGAATGCGCTCCGCCCGATAGGGGGTCGGGCGCTCATCTTCAGGTAATCCAAGTGAGGCTTCGAGTAGGACTGATTTTTGAGATTGGGCAATCCGTTGACTCAGGTGGCCGATTGAATAGCTCTTGGGGATGGAAAGTGTGCCACTATCGGGGTGATCCTCCCCGAGAATCATTTTGAAGAGTGTTGACTTGCCGTGGCCATTGCGACCAAGCACGCCGACCCTCTCGCCCTGACCTACGGTAAGAGATACTCCATCAAAAAGTACTTGAGAACTATAGGACTTATGTATATTTGAAAGCTGAATCATGAAGCACACACAAAAAACAAAACTAAGTTGCAGTTTATTTCACAGTTCAAAAGGTAAATCCACCCCTTTATGCTATGAATCTAATTATTTGCTATGAAAATCAATTTTGACATACAGCGACAGCCCGATGATTCCACCTGCGGGCCAACCTGCCTTCAGGGTGTATATAGTTATTTTGGGCTATCGTTTAATATCCACAAGGTTATTGACCGGGTCAAAAGCCTTGAAGGGGGCGGAACGCTGGGGGTATTCCTCGCCATTGACGCTCTGGAACATGACTTTGATGTCACTATTTACAACTATAACCTTGCAGTATTCGATCCAACCTGGCAGGGGCTTCCCTCCAGAGAACTCGTTAACAAATTACGCCTTCAACAGAAACAAAAAAGGGGGAAAAAACTGCACCTTGCCAGTGACGCCTATTGTGAGTTTCTCGAAAAGGGAGGAAAACTTCGCTTTGACGTCCTGACTACTGATTTACTCAAAGAGCTTCTTATTGGGTGTCTTCCAGTTATTACTGGGTTAAGTTGTACATACCTGTATAATACCAGCAGGGAGCGGGCTCTTTCAAAGTGGAAAGTTGTTGCTGATGATACGGGTGGGTTTTCTACTGGACACTTTGTGGTGTTAATGGCAAGTATTGATAGTAAAATTACTATAGCTGATCCGTACTACCCTAATCCACTTTCAGAATCCGGGATATATAGCGTAGATTCTCATCGGGTTATCTTGTCAATAATGCTGGGGGTTTTGACCTACGATGCCAACCTTATTGTGATTCGTTCAAAGTCAAGGGGCTGATGAAGAAGATAATCGTTGTCGACTCGAAGGAAAGTTTTCCAATTCAGCTCCTGTCGGTGGGAGTGGTGACTGCAGATGAGTTTCTTCGTAATTCCGAACGTTACACAAAGCAGGTGCGGGTGTTTAACTTGTGCGACAGGTATAGTTATCAAACCAAAGGATACTATGTGTCACTGCTTGCCGAAGCCCGGGGATACAGAGTTATCCCCGATGTGCGAAATCTTCTCGACCTGCAATCTCCGCGAATGGTGCGCACCGTTTCGGAACCATTGAATCAAACGATTAACCAGAGTTTCAAGCAGCTTACTTCTCGATCTTTTACCTTAAGCGTCTACTTCGGACTCAATTTTGCTCAGCGATACCGCCAACTCGCTCGCGAACTATTTATGCTTTTTGGCATACCGCTTTTCAAAGTTGATTTCGTCAAAACCCGACTGGGGTGGGGTATGAAGACACTCCAGGCCTTAGCTATGAAGGACGTGCCGGTTGAACATCTTGCATTCGTCTACCAGGCTGCGGAGGAATATTTTGGCAAGGCGCGTTACCGAAAGGGTAAGGCACGTCCTCCGTTGGACTTGGCAATCCTTGTCGATGCGACCGATGAGGCACCCCCCTCTAATAGCGGTGCTTTGGCAAAATTTGAAAAGGTCGCCCCTGAGGCAGGTTTTGAGCCAGAGTTCATCGTAAAGTCAGACTATGAACGGCTTCTGCGGTTTGACGCGTTGCTGATCAGAAGGAATACAAATGTTCTAGACTATTCGTACCGCTTTGCTCGCAGGGCGCAAGCAGAGGGGATTCCGGTCTTTGATGCACCGGAGGCGATTCTCCGCTGCAATAATAAAGTATTTATGCAGGAGCTTCTTGAGAAAGCCAAAATCCCCGTTCCCAAGACTACAATCGTCTCCTCATTGTTTGAAATTGACGATATCGTCGCCCGTATCGGGTTTCCGTTAGTTATTAAAATTCCCGACTCGACTTTCTCATTCGGGGTAAAGAAATTTGATGCGCGCGAACCATTACGTGAATTCTTACATACAAATCTGAAGCGCTCTGAGTTATTGATCGCTCAGGAGTATCTCTATACTTCCTTCGACTGGAGAGTGGGTGTTTTAGATGGAGAAGCGTTGTTTGTTTGTCAATATGAGATGGCGCCTGATCACTGGCAGATATTTAATTGGGCTGCCGGTGATAAAGCCAACCAAGAAGGGGGATGTCAAACGCTTTCAGTGAGGGATGCGCCGCACGAGGTAGTGAGGTTGGCAATCGAAGCAGCACGTTTGCTCGGTTGCGGACTCTATGGTGTTGACTTAAAGCAGGTGGGCAACCGCACGGTTATTATCGAAGTCAATGAGAACCCGAATATAGATTCTGGAGTTGAGGATTTGATATTGGGTGAAGAATTGTATTTAAAGATTCTTATGGCTCTCCGGAGCAGGATAGAAAAACGAATAACATCCGGGGGAGCACGATGAATACCGAACAATCCTGGGGTCTCTTTGAAGTCTTTGGTATTGAACTTGAGTACATGGTAGTGGATCGGGAATCGTTACAGATAGCACCCAAGGTAGACGCTCTTTTTCACTCAGTAACCGGTGAGTATGTCAGTGATGTTGAACGCGGAGACATCACCTGGTCAAATGAATTGAGTGCTCACGTGGTGGAACTTAAAACGACTACACCGAGCAGCACCTTAGTTAGCCTGCACGATGTATTCCATCGCCACATTCTTGAAATTGTACGTCGGCTAAAACCGCTTGGTGCCACATTAATGCCTACAGCCGCACATATGGAGATGAATCCGACCCTTGAAGGTAGCCTTTGGCCGTATGATTCTCATGAAATTTACGCTCTTTATGATCGCGTCTTTGGATGTAAGGGGCACGGCTGGTTTAACGTGCAGAGTGTGCACCTCAATTTGCCATTTTCTGGGGACGCACAATTTCGTAAGTTACATTCGGCAATCCGCGTACTGTTGCCACTCATTCCGGCGCTCTGCGCCAGTTCACCGATCCTGGAGGGTCATTCAGGTGATTCATTGGACATGCGCCTGAAGGGCTATCTTGAGCATCAGAAGGCGGTGCCTGAGTTATTGGGCCCAACCATACCGGAAGTGGCGCACAGTGAGGCTGAGTACACATCACGAATTCTCAGCCCGATTGCTGCAGCGTTCAAGCGGCACGATCCGACGGGAATTATGAACCCGATTTTTCTCAATTCTCGAGGTGCCATCGCCCGTTTTGATCGTGGTGCAATCGAAATTCGGCTTGCTGACATTCAGGAGTGTCCGCTGGCGGATATCAGCATCATGTGTTTCCTCGTCGAGGTACTTAAAGGTCTCGTAGCGGAAGACTGGTCTACGATAGCAACACAGGAAAATTGCGATGAGAGCTATCTGTTCGATATTCTTTTGCGGACAATCCGGGACGGTGAAATGGCGATACTTCCAGATGGTCGCCTACCCGCGGTATTTGGTATAACGTATACGGGTAAAAATCACTACGTAAAGGACGTATTGTCTGATATATTCACTGCAATTAGGTGGAGACTCGATGATGTAACACAGGATGTTATTGACTATATACTGATGAGCGGAACGCTGGCACGGAGGATGCTAAAAGTATTGGACGGAGATTATTCATTGGACAGTCTGCGGAGACTTGAGGTCGATCTGATCGATTGCTTGCATGATAATAGGCTTTTAATGAGTAACGGTACAAGGTTTGGCCATTCCGCGAGATAGTGCTGCGACAGTGTTTTGATTCTTGGAGTGAGGTACGCATTGTGTGGGCGGTTCGGTCTGAACTATACTGTAAGAACCAGACAGAACGTCCCTCGAATCTTCAATTTAAAAGCACAGGCATCAGCCCCTGCTTTTTTTTTAACCTAAGGCCAGGACTCAAGTGATTACTCTTAGAAAAAGCAACGAACGCGGACAAACAAAAATTAACTGGCTTAAATCCTGGCATACGTTTTCCTTTGGAGATTACCACGATCCCTGTCACGTTAACTTTCGCTCCCTGCGGGTGATCAATGAAGATATTATCGCACCTAACCAGGGCTTCGGCACACATCCGCACAAGGACATGGAGATTGTGACCTATATTGTCAGTGGCGCCTTGGCCCATAGGGATAGCATGGGTAATACCCATGTTGTATCGGCCGGGGGCGTGCAGTATATGTGTGCTGGAACGGGTGTCTACCATAGTGAGTTCAATCCAAGTGAAGTTTCTGATGCGCATATTCTACAGATTTGGATAAAGCCCACTGCCACTGGTTTGCCCCCGGCGTGTTACGACCTGAGTCCGCTTGAAATTCGAAAACCGAATGAGCCTCGTCTCGTTGTATCTCCGGATGGCAGGGAAGGATCTTTGAAGATTAATCAGAATGCCTTTTTGTATACGTTTGAGGTTGATGAAGGATTTTCGATGCCACTTGTGGTTGCTCAATGTCCGTACTTCTGGTTGCAATTGGTAGAAGGGGAGATCGGAGTTGGTGATATTTGTGCGCAGAAGGGCGACGGGATTTCAGGGCAAATTGAAGATGGGTTAACAGTCTCGGCCTTCAAGAAGAGCGTTTTTATCATTTTTGGGCTTCATTAGATTGATGATAAGAGAGAAATAGTGGATAACTAATACCGGGTTGGGAGATACTATGAAGATCGCAATTATTGGTGCAGGAGATGTCGGTACAGCACTTGGGAACGCGTGGGTCAAGGCTGGTCATGAGGTGGTCTATGGGGTTCGAAATCCTAAGTTGAGTTCGGGTCATGTCGCTATAGAACAAGCGGTTTCGGCTTCCGATGTCGTTGTGTTGGCCGTTCCGTGGTTGGCCGTTCCGGTGTTACTTGATAATCGGGAATTATTTAAGGGCAAAATTGTAATTGATTGTACTAATCCGATAAATGCGGATTTTTCTGGTCTCTCAATTGGACACAGTGACTCTGGGGGCGAGACGATCGGGCGCATGATTCCTGAGTCAAGAGTCGTCAAAGCCTTTAACGCGTGTGGTTATAATATTATGCAAAATCCAGTTTTTTCCGGTGGAGCTCCGAGTATGTTCATGGCGTCAGATGATAGCTCGGCAAAAGAGACTGTCGCTTCATTGGCAGACTGTATCGGCTTTAAATCTGTCGATGTGGGACCGTTAATTCAGTCGCGTTACCTTGAGGCCTTGGCCTGGTTGTGGATTTCTATGGCGGTAAAGTATGGTGGGGGCAGGGATATCGCATTTCAGTTGCTAAGGCGGTAACCACAATCAGGAATAATAATGCCGCTTTTACTCCTCCCTTAGTCATACAACGGGTGCATTTTTCAGCGGATTATGCATACTCTCTCAGCTGTCGGCGGAGTTCAGTAGCCCCCTTTCTTTGACGATTGATTTCCTTGCGAGTGCTCGCAGGGAAACTCGTCTGTAATAAAATTTCCAGGCTGACATAGTGTTGAAATCCGGATTAGAAGCGGCTAGGTAATGTAGGTTGGTGTCGCAGATAACAATGGTGGCCGGATATTCATTCCCTCATAAATATAAATTTTGACTATATTATAGGGTTATACGAGAATGGCCAATATAGTAAGGTTTTAGTCAGATATGGTTTATACCTAAATTGAGCGATTATTTCGTCGCAAGCGGCGTGAGATGCGTGAAAATGCGCGGCTTTGGAGCGAATTTTGAGCGGAGGTGATGCATCGCATCAGTGATCACCAAAATTCCTGAAAAGCCTGAAAAGCAAGTATTTTCAGGCAGATCGCGCTGCCCGGCAGAAAGAATCGCTCAATTTAGGTTATATTCTGGGCTCTTCAGAGAGAAGCTTCACCCTCCCAATTAATAAGGGTTTCTTCAGGAAGCACACAAATGTTCAGTTTGCAGAGGTTCTTTATGTGCAGTAAAGAACTATTTCTGAATTTTATCGCCAAAGGCTCTACGGGGTGCGAATTCGCGAGAATAGCTAATTTAGTTCCTGTGTGAAAACTAATGAATTTTTATTTTTAAGGTGCGGGAGGGTTCAATAAGAACACGGTATTTTTTATTTTTAAGGCAATTGTACCGGACGAGCACCAATAATTTGGTTTTTTAGTCT
>JBIIDM010000221.1:0-5036 GCA_044238365.1 Bdellovibrionota bacterium
CATGCCCCGCCCGGCCGGCAAGGGCCACCATGTGCGACCGTTAAGCCCCCCCCCCCCCCCCACATTAGGCGTTCGCCGTAAGTTTTGCCCGGCGAAGCTGCAAGCGTTCGCGAGGTTGGGTGAGGTCGAGGAAAGAGCTAATTTCACGAATGCGACGTGGTACTCCACGTCGCATTCGTGAAATTAGCTCTTGACGAAGAGATCTCCCAACCTCGCGAACGCTTCAAGGTTACTTGGTTAAGGAGGAGATGTACAATGTAGCCTGATCCACAAGCCCCTTGGCAATCTCGGGATTAGAGCCAAAATGTGCTAAACCAAACATAGCCAGTACGTTTGGCAGAGGAGAAAATCCATCCTTTACACTAGTCCCGCCCTGGTTCATGGCATTAATCATGGTTTGAACACCCGGACTCGGAATCACTTGCCACTCCTGAGGGTTTACTCCCTTAAAGGAAACCCCGTCAAGACCTAGAAGAGTCTCGCCTACACTTTTAAAATTAGTATACGTTAAGTTCCCCTCGCCTGCATCAGCGATCGCCGGTATTATTCCCACGCCATCGAAAACTCCGCCGTCCGACAGACTGAAGTTCTCGCAAAGATACGCAGCACTATTTCCTTCGGCGAAGACCAGTCCCCCCTCAGAAACGAACTTACGAATTGCCGCTTTCATGGAGCTATTTTGCGACACATCTGCTGCATAATTTTGAAGGAAAGAACCCACCAGATAAATAGCCCCGATGCGTTCTGGCAAATCAGAGTCAGCTAATGGTGAGAAACAAACCAACTCAGCCCCAAAATATCGCAATAGCTCAAGGTTGTCCTGAAAAGTAAAACCAAAGCAGCTGTCGTCAGCTACGGCTATCCGGCACCGCCTACTTAGTCTGTCCTTCTGCGAGTTGCCACCAATCGGGCCAGCGCCGTCAGCTGCAGCGAGAATGGCATCGATTTTAACATGCTCTTCTACTCCCTCCGCTGAATCAAGAAAAAACCTTCTAGGAAGAGTCGTGGAATTCCCCTTCTCAAACATAAACTGATGTGGTAGTTCCACCTTGTCCTTCAGAGCCGGAAACCCACCCAGATAACAATCAAGCTCATCATCGAGTAACGCTTGCTCAAAAGCCTCACCCGAGGTCCGTCCCTTTCCTTCCTTGGATTTAGTATTATTAACGACCACGCCTGCAAACGGAAACTTCTCGGCACACGACCAAAACCCGCGAACCAACGGGCCAATACTATCTTCCATATTTGCCCCGTCCATCACCAGCAGTACCGGAGTATTTGACCAAGCCGCGAAGTTTGAATCCGATTGTAATGAATTCGAAGAATGCCGGAAATCAAAGAGCCCAGCATTGCCATCAATTAGTAAAATATCTGCTCCTACTGAAGCCTGATCAAGGCCGAATTTAAGTTGGCCAGCATTAAGTAGATTGCAATCCAATATTCGTGCATACCTTCGGGTAACTCGGTAATACAGCAAAGCTTGACCTAGATTGGGCCCCAGGACGACCACCGATACGCTCAGCTTCCTCTTTCTCAATGCCACAGCAAGACCAAGGGTAAATAGAGATTTACCTACCCTTGATGCTGTTCCCGAGATAATGATTCTCGGTGTCTTATATGTACTCATTAGGATTCCTTATATCAATGGCGCTTTATTGTTAAAGAATCGGTTTAGCTGCTAAAAATCGACTTTACCAGAGTGGTCAACACGCTCTTATTCGACAATCGACGGGTCTAAAACTTTCGCACGAGTCAACTCCTGCTCCGCAAGGGCCCGCTCACCCTCATGTTTGTACACCAGACTAAGGTTATAATGTGCCACAGCCTGAGTGGGGTCCTCCTCAATTGCCCTCTGCAGTGCTGCCTTTGCCTCGTCAAATTTCCCCAACTGTACATAGGCTATACCCTGAACAGTATGCCCCCTCGCCGAATGGTCGTTTACCGCAAACAACCTCTGCAACGTTTCAAGGGCCTGCTGGTGCTGACGCTTAGTGACATACAAACTGGCCAAACTTGCGAGTGCATCCTCGTCATCCGACTTGCTCGCCAGAAGTTTTTTATACGCCACTTCCGCGTCTTCCAGATTGCCCAACTCCTCACTCGTAGAAGCCAAAAGAGCCAAAAAATGGCCGTTTTTTCCGCCTGCTTTAACAGCCCTATCTAGCACTTCCTTTGACTGAGAGAGATGACCCTGCTTTCTGAGCAACATGGCAAGTCGAATGACACCCTGAGGATGTGCCGGAGCAACTCTAAGTAACTCTTTATAGAATTGCTCCGCTCCCTCCAGATTTCGGGTTCTTTCAGCCAGCACCGCCCGATTATAGAGTGACACCTCATCCAACGGATTCTTCTCGAGAGCCTTCTCCAGTAACTCAATTGACTTGGGCTCCTGGCCGTTCTCCAACTCAATGTAACTCAGTCCCTGTAACGCCTTCTCATTCTGAGGCGATTTCTCAAGAACGATCTGGTATTCACCCCGAGCCCCTTCCAAGTCCCCTTTGAGAACAAGAATGTGGGCTAACGCCAGCCGAAAATCCACGGAATCACTCAAAGCCAAAGCCTTTACAATCTCAGTCTTTGCGTCATCAAGGCTTCCCGCTTCAACCAGCAATACCGCCAGATTATGATGAGCCTCAGCCAGCTGCGGGCATAAGCTAATTGCCTTTCGATATAGTTCTTCCTCTTCCTTAGAACCATCTCCAATTGAAATAGCCTTTTTTACAAACTTTCCAGCCTCACTGCACTCAGTTTCAGCGCTGAGCCTCACAAAAGACCCGCACAGAACTAGACTCAAAGAAAAAGCCGTTCTATTTAGACGCAGCCCCTTACGCATATGTTCGCCCTAAATTTGCTATTCGATTCACGACTTCTCTCAGCTGCGACTCAGGAGTCACAAGGGCAAATCTTACAAAGGCCTCAAACGCAGGACCAAAGGCTGCGCCCGGCAAGGCCGCCACGCCAGCCAACAGCAGGTCTTCAGTAAGCGTTTGAGGCACCTTAAGACCACCCGGACTTGCAGCCCAGAGACAACACCCGGCCTGAACTTCGGGCACAGACCAACCGAGCTTGGATAATTCGTTCTTTAAGAATCGATAGCGCCGTTGGTATATTTCTGTATTCGACTGAACCACATCTGACTCGGTCTGCAAGGCGATCACGGCCGCTACCTGGATCGGCAAAAACACGCCAAAATCCACCCGGGATTTTAACCGCGCCACTTCCGCCACTATCCTCCTGCTGCCAAGAAGTCCTCCAACGCGCCAACCAGGGACGCTGAAAGCTTTAGACAGGCTATAGCATTCGACAACATAGTCAGTTACTTCTGTTGTAAAATCCGACAATAGTGACACGGCTGGCTTACGATCGTAGACCATTTCACCATAAGTAAAGTCATTCACTACATACAATGACCTAGCCTTGACTATCTCTGCCAGCCCATTATAGAAGTCTCGACTAACAGATATTCCCGTTGGGTTATTTGGAAAGTTCAGCAGTAGCGTAGAGGCCTTGATCGATTGCGTCAATCGGTCAATATCCGCCAGCATCTCCTGCTCATTCTGCGTAATCTCAAACGTCGCTAGCGGCACTCCCAGGTAATCTGCAACGAACTTGTAGGCCGGATAAGTAGGGGTACCAACTAGCACCACAGGCGCGCTTGATGGGACAATCGCCATTATTGCGGACAAGGCGTGCAAAACACCATCTTTGGAACCAAGGGTTACACAGACCTGGCTTTCAGCATCCAGTGACACACCAAAAATTCTATCGTATCGTTCAGCAAAAGCTTCGCGAAGTTTTCTTATTCCACGCGATGATGAATAGCGGTGACTGCCATTTTGGTTAATCGCCTCAAGCAACCGGTCAATGACAATCCGCGGGGGCGGAAGATCTGGATTTACCATCGATAAGTCGATGAAATCGACTCCATCCATTAGAGCCTGCATCTTCTGGGAATAAAGTTTAGCAATCGAATTATCATGCTCCCAGGCCATTCTGTAAACTCCTCTAATTCTGCCCAAATACGTTAAATGTATACATCGCTAGCTCCGCATACGACTCTGAGTTACCCGAGACCTTTATCTTTCCGGCGCACATCGCGATCTGCGCATTGATAGTTCCACTCCTCAACTCTTCGAAAACATCTTCGGATACTGTTATAATACAATCCGGCGACCCAAACGTAGTTGGTTTATTCTCAACCGACCAACAAAAAATCTGATCAGCCTTCCACTCTATGAATATTCGATCAGCTACAGATTTCGCGCCATGACCTGAGATAATAAATTCAACCAAACCTGTGAGTGTTAAGGATCCCGGCCGCTCAATCTTGCGGGATCGACGCTCATCTACTTTGGAAGTCATCCATTGCTTCCAGTCTTGAACAGTTTCGACCCGCCGCTCCCGATTCCTCTCCGTTACCTTATCCGACCGCTGGTGGTCGCGGGGTTCACCTTCCATGACATTATCGTCAGGCTCACCGTCATTCAGCACTTGTTCTTTATCAACTTCGTCAACCCTGCTCATATGCACCTCGAAAATCATCGAATAAAATAACTAATTCCTTCCCTGCCCGCACGGGCTCATCACAATGCTCAAAAGGGCTTCTGCCTGAGCCCTCCTTCGCAACGCTTCCCCGGGGAAGGCACCTTTAAGATAGATCTGGATTCGGTATAATTATCATTAACTCAAACAGAACACACTATGCCAAGTGGGTGATAAAGGCCCACTCGATGGAAATACCTGCCCCGAATAAGTAATACAGTATTACCGTGATACCTCTCTTTGACCGTAAGACAACCCAACACACTGAAATATATAGCTATTATATTAATAATAACGCGCCATATCCCGATTCAATGGCATTGGCTCGTACACAATCCTGACTACGGAATATCCACGAACGCGCCAACCCGCTCTAATATATCAGCCCCAGGCGAATGCTCGGCAAAATCACCCTGGTACGGCACCACCCCCAGTATCTGGGTGCGTCCGAGGCGAGCTATTATGCTTGGATTCTTCTCGCTGGAAGGGTCTGC
>JBIIDM010000222.1:0-5030 GCA_044238365.1 Bdellovibrionota bacterium
GTATGGGATTGGTGGAAGGGAAAGTTCGGCTTACGCTGCGGAGGAAGCCTAGGCTGTAATGGCAGTGGTAACTATGGGGGGTGTAAGCAGTTCGTCGGTGAGATAGATTGTTGGAGTCAGGGGGGGGCAGGTGATTACATCCAGGGTTCTTCCCTTCAAAGCGGATATAACTCGCTTGCCGGGGTTGTGAACTCCGTTAGGCAAGCACAGGAAATGAACATTGTTAAAAAATTCCTAGCATCGGGAATTGAAGTAATGTTAAACTTGGCCTTTTCCAGGATAGGTCGAGTAAGACCGATTACACCGCACCGACATACAGAGATAGGTAGAAATAATGTTCTGTATAGAACTGTCACAGATAAGCCAGATGAACTTTTAATAAACCAAGTAAGCCGTAATGAGTTAGAAGGCAATGAACCAGTCTCGTCACTGCTTCTTGTTGGGTCTCAATGGGTTCCTTTAGTCTATGACCAGGATGCAGTAAGAATAGAACGAGGAATGGACCTTTTGGAAGTGAGTACCGTCCTTAATAGCCCTTTAGTACGGCTATTAGTTTGGATAATAAACTGGCAAGAATTGGGTCTGTTAGTAGGAGAGCTCAGAGTCACTTCAACTCGCTTTGAAGCGGGTGAAGAGACTGAGAAGAATGATTCAGACAGGGCAGTCTCTTTGATCTGCTACGACATATAGGATATAGGTTTTAATCTATACCCATTCCATCTCAAAAATTTCTGTAAAGACTCTTTTTGCTGGAATGGGTATTTGCTTGTCCCTCCGGGTGCTTTGCTCCGCAAAAGATATACCGGTTCCTCGTTTCTTATGACTTTTTGAAGTGAAACCGGTATATTTCAGTGCGAATTGGGCTTCTTGCGAAGCACGTGATGTTTGTTTTTAAGACCGCTTGGAATATAAGAATGATTGAAACGAAAAGTGATGCTGTTAGGGGGATGTTCGATTCCATCGCACACCGTTATGACCTCGCCAATAACGTACTTAGTGGGGGCGCACACCACCTTTGGCGTCGCACTATGGAACGGAGAATGCGACCCTGCAAAAGGGCTCTCGATATCGCTACGGGCACTGGAGCCCTTGTTCCGTATCTTCTGAATAAGGCGTCAACGGTTGTAGGGGTGGATTTCTCGGAAGGAATGCTCAAACACGTTCCAGAGACGCTCCTAAGAGATGCACGGGTTTCGTTTCAGAGGGCTGATGCTCTCGCGCTTCCCTTCGAGAATGGTTCCTTTGACTGTGTAACCGTGGCATTTGGCGTTCGGAATTTCGAGTGCCTTGAAGACGGACTGCGAGAGATTTGTCGGGTGGTAAAGCCCGGCGGTCAGGTGCTTGTGTTGGAATTTGGACAGATCCGGCGGCCGATCATAGGTGCGTTGTATCAGACGTACTCACGATACGTTCTTCCGAAGCTGGGTGGTTTGCTGACAGGCCAGCGCCAGGCCTACGAGTATCTGCCCGAAACTGCCGCGCGGTTTCCGTGTGGCGAGGATTTTGTGCAGAGATTGGCCGCTTCTGGATTGAGGGGGGCTGTATGCACACCTCTGTGGTTCGGCATGGCCTATATTTATGATGCGTCAGCCTGAGCTGGTTTCGAGAGACTTCTTTAATATTATCTTGGCTTTTTGATTTTTATCGGGTTTGTCCCGACGTTGCCGGGCAAAGAATCTGCCGTTTCTGATTCTTTGTGACTCCTTGATGTGAAAACTGTGTAGTGAGGTAGAGTAGATGCATTGGAATGTTCCGGAAAGGCTGCTGGTTGAGAAGGTTGGTGGTACATCAATGAGCCGCTTTGATGTGGTTGTTGATAACGTCATCAAAAGGAGTGGTCTTGAGTCATATTCCAGGGCCATCGTTGTTTCGGCTTTCGGTGGCATTACGGATCTGCTGCTGGAGAACAAGCGTGATGCCACGCCGGGAGTGTATCAGCACTTGCTTCATGGTACGGACTGGCAAACCGCTTTGCAAAATGTTCGAACAATCATGTGCGAGCATCATCGTAAATTCTCGGCAATGGGGTTGCCCATTGACCAGGCTCAGGCTGATTCCTTTGTTGAAGATCGCGTAGACTTAGTCATTGATTTTCTTTCACATGTGAAGGCAGTTCTTGCCTACGGGTATGTAGAGTCACATCCGTTGATGTTGGCTTCCCGGGAAATGTTGGCAGGAATTGGCGAAGCGCATAGTGCCTATGTGGCAACACACATTCTGAATAACCTTGCTATTCCGGCAACACTGGTCGATCTTACAGGGTGGAATAACGAAGCAGCGTTGACGCTCGAAGAACGAATTGTAACATCGCTCTCTAAAGTGGATTTCACAAGTACCTTGGCAATTGTAACCGGTTATTGCAAGGGAACTGAAGGAATCATGCGTCACTTCGACAGGGGCTATTCAGAGGTTACGTTCTCACGCATTGCGGTATTAGGGAGAGCGGTCGAGGCAATCATTCATAAGGAGTTTCACCTAAGCAGCGCAGATCCACGACTCGTCGGCAAAGATAGTGTGGTTCCGATTGGATTAACCAATTTCGATGTTGCCGATCAACTTGCCGATATCGGGATGGAGGCCATTCATCCTCAGGCAGCCAAGCCACTGGAAAAGGCTGGCATTTCGGTCAGGGTCTGTAACGTTTTTGATGTCGATCACGGTGGTACGTTGATCTCTATTAGTGGAAGGTCGCCGGAGCCTCGAGTAGAGATGGTCACCGGGTGTCGCCATTTGGTTATGTTGGAGATACACGACACGGCGATGGTAGGCGGAGTCGGCATTGATCTCACGATCATGAAGGCTATCGTACAGGTTCGTATGTCATACATCTTCAAGAGCACGAATGCCAACACAATAACTATTGCCTTTCATGAAAGGGACTGGAAGCCAAAGGTATGTGAACTTCTGAGTGTTCATTTTGAAAAGATTTTAGTCTCAAGTGCCTCGCTGTTGAGCATTGTTGGATCAAATTTGGAAGATGCGTCATTTTTCGGTAGAGCAGCGACTGCGCTGGCCGCAAATAATATCCGGATACTTGCCGCAGGCCAGGCCAGTCGAGCAACCAGCATGCAGTTTGTCGTTGATAGTGCTCAGTTCGACACGGCGATTATTGCACTGCATGATGAATTAGTAACGAGACGGGTACGGTGACGCAGCTTTTTGAATTTTCTACATTGATTGAGAGTGCAATTCGGCAACGGATTTCGCATCCTGAATATGGTAAAGTCGGTTGTGCTCGACTGCTGCATAATGAGACTCAAATACTGAGAATTGATAAGTACGGGGCGGTTCTGGCGATCTACTGGTATCCCGAGCGTCCTCCTGAGCCGAGCGAGAGAAGTAATTTTGACAGAATTGCAAGTTTCTCGGGGGCTGAACGTTGGATTTTATATCCAAAACAGAAACAGCATTCATCCATGGGTTCGGACACAAAAGAACGCTTTGCGTGGCAAGCGCCGGAGCATGGACTTTTGTACGAACTGCGTAGCAATCACGGCGCCTCTCCTGGATTGTTCCTCGATCAGCGCCAGCAGAGGCTATGGGCCTATGAGAATGCTGAGGGAAAACGAGTTCTAAATCTTTTTTGCTATACGTCGGGATTTACCCTTAACGCCCTCAAAGGGGGGGCTGATCTGGTACACTCCGTGGATACCAGCGCCTCCGCTCTTGCCTGGAGTAAGAGTAATGTTGTGAATAACAATCTGGATTTGAAACGTGCAGTCTTTATTAAGGATGATAGTCGGCAGGTACTCAAGCGCACGTTTGCCAAGGGAATCAAGTACGATATCGTTATCTGCGACCCACCGACATTTTCGCGCGGTAAGGGTGCTCCATTTTCTTTCAAGCAGGAATTCAAAAAGTTGCTTCGCGCCTGTAGCATGGTGATTGCGCCCGCTGGCCAGCTCTTATTTTCGACAAATTTCGAGGGGATATCCAGTTCTGAGTTTCAGACAATAGTGTGGGATGAACTTGGAAAAAGTCGTGTTGAGAAAGTGATAATGTATAAACCTACGTATGACTACTACAACGACGGGGAGCAAGAGCTAAAAAGTACTCTAATTTGGTTTTGTGGTTGAAGCGAAAAAGAGCAGTTGAGTGGGATAAGGAGGTCTCAGCTAGCTGGGCTTACTTCGAATCTAGCGACCCCCAAAACAAATTTCCACAAAACACAATTCTTTCTTCTGATTTAGGCAAGGGGACAATCAAACCGGTAACTCGCTGATAGTAGATGGCGGTTAAGAAATAGGTTGTAGCCAGAAATTGTCGGTTTTTGCCCGGCTCTGATAGATGAAAACTCCTTTGGTGCAACGCTGACGGTTTCCCTAAATAATGTAACACAACCCTTCATTTTAATTCTGCAGGGATTTCTCCTGAATCGCAGCAACTACGTTATTAATCA
The DNA here is from genome assembly GCA_044238365.1 of Bdellovibrionota bacterium. Taxonomy (GTDB): domain Bacteria; phylum Bdellovibrionota_C; class UBA2361; order UBA2361; family JBIIDM01; genus JBIIDM01. Next base: position 4,400 of record JBIIDM010000222.1, read on the forward strand.
AAATTTCAAGACTGAATTGTTCTCGAAGTGCTATTGGTACGAACACCTGAAAAAGACCTTGGTGCAAGTACTCTACGTGCCTATAATTACAGTATAAATTCAAAATGCTCTCCTTAAAAAGTCACCCATTTGCCGTTTCTGCTCATTTTGACCGGGTAGTAGCAATCTCATTCGCTCTCCCGGAAGAAGATTTGACGAGCCTTCTTGCTCCTGGTCTTCGACTCGATACTTATAAGGGGCTAGGTTTCGTTACAGTTTCCATGGTTTGGAGTACTCAAATGCGACCAACCTCTTTTCCCCAGTGGTTGGGGCGAAGCTTCTTCTTAGCTGGCTATCGTATTTTCGTCAAATACACAAATAGCCCCGGAAAAAGCTTGAGAGGATTGCAGATCCTTAGAAGCGAGACCGATTCGAATTTTATGGTATTCAGTGGCAATCTGATGACTCGATACAATTACAAACCTATAAACGTTGACATTCAATCGACAGGAGAAAGTGACCAGATTATCGCTAATGGGAATTCGCCCGAATCAGGCTTTGATATAACTAGTGCGCCCGGTAGGGCGTGAGTCTAACGGGTGAAAGTCCCGAACGTGCTGCGGTGAACCGGTACGTATAGTTGAATCCAGGG
>JBIIDM010000223.1:0-5000 GCA_044238365.1 Bdellovibrionota bacterium
ATTTTTGATACTTTAGAAATCGACAGAACTGATAAAAAAGTTGCTAGAACTTATGAACAATTTAGTAATTTCGGGTGCATAGCAGCATAAAAACTGTTCACACCATTGTGACAGAAATATCCAAAATTTTATTAAAAATATCCTAATAGCGTATCCAGCTGATATGCTAACCATCTGAATTTGCACGCGCTCATGCGAATCCGTCGCAGTTGCAAGGATCGAATCTGTTGTCTCCTTGCGAAAAAAAATCACCCAACGAAGCTACCGGAATACTCTAAAATAACGCCTTCTCCAACCTCACAATAACATCCCGAATCTCAGCCGCCTTTTCAAACTCACGCTTCGAGGCAAACTCGAACATCTCCTGGCGTAGTTCTTGAATTCGATGCGCCGTCTGCTTCGGGTCCGCCAGAACTACATGATAGTCACCCACATGATCCGCCACCGCAGGCTCACTGAGATCATCAATCAACTCGTCGATCAACGATGCCTCGATTGGCCGATTCGCCGTTCGAGGCACTATGCCGTGTTCTTTATTGAACTGCTCCTGAATCTTTCGACGGCGATTGGCTTCATCGATCGCCAGCGCCATGGCTTGGGTAATCTTGTCACCGTACATAATCACCCGCCCACGTACATTCCGGGCTGCTCGGCCCATAGTCTGCACCAGCGACCGACTAGAGCGAAGAAATCCTTCCTTATCAGCGTCAAGGATTGCAACTAACGAGACTTCTACTAAATCAAGCCCTTCACGAAGCAGATTGATGCCGATAAGCACATCAAAATCACCCCGACGCAATCCCCGTAGAATCTCAACACGTTCGACCGTATCAATATCTGAATGAAGATAACGACATGGAATCGCCAGTTCCCGAAAGTAGTCACTCAATCGTTCAGCCATTCGTTTGGTTAATGTCGTCACCAAAATTCTGTCGCCTAACGCCCGGGTCTTTTGAATTTCATTCACCAAGTCATCGACCTGGTCCTTAGCCGGTCGTACCTCTACTGCAGGATCTAAAATACCTGTTGGTCGATTTATTAACGATACGACGCTCGACTTTTTACACCACTGGAACTCCTTATCTCCCGGGGTCGCCGAAACAAAGATGGTCTGACCTACTCGATCCCAAAATTCATCGCCACTTAATGGGCGATTATCAAGAGCTGATGGCAATCGAAAACCGTAGTCGACCAGAACCTGCTTACGACTGCGATCGCCCCGAAACATGCCGCCAATCTGTGAAACGGTCACGTGACTCTCATCGATTATGAGCAGAAAGTCCTTCGGGAAATAATCGATTAACGTGGTTGGCGGCGAACCAGGTTCGCGCCCGGCAAGGTGACGTGAATAGTTTTCCATGCCCGAGCAAAAACCCAGCTCTTGTAGCAGTTCAAGATCATACTGGGTTCTTTGCTCAAGTCGTTGAGCCTCTAACAACTTGCCCGCAATTTCTAGCTCAGGAAGTCTTTCAGCCAGTTCGGCAGTAATCGTGGCAATCGCCTGGACAACCGCCGGTCGACCCGTGACAAAGTGACTGACTGGGTAGATCGCCGCTGAGGTAATTGACCGCTTTGTCCTGCCCGTCAACGGATCAATCTCTTTCAGTTCTTCAATTTCATTTCCGAAAAACTGCACTCGAATTGCCGATTCATCCTGGTCAGAGGGATATATATCGACTACATCACCACGGACCCGGAACGTACCGCGCTTAAATTCATTATCCGAACGTTTATATTGAAGTTCTATAAGCCGCAGAATTACTTCGGACCGGGCGACAAAAGTACCCGCTTCAATAAAGAGCATTAAATTAAAATACTCCTCTGGTGCCCCGAGGCCATAGATACAGCTGACGCTGGCAACAATTATCGTATCCCGAGCTTCCAATAACGCCTTGGTTGCACTGTGGCGCATTTTGTCAATCTCTTCATTGATAGCGCTATCTTTTTCAATAAAGGTATCTGTTGACGGGATATACGCCTCTGGCTGGTAGTAATCAAAATAAGAGACAAAGTACCGAACCCTGCTTTCCGGAAAAAATTCCTTGAATTCTGAATAGAGCTGCGCTGCAAGGGTTTTATTCGGTGCGATAACCAGGGCTGGACGCCCAAGGTCCTTAATAACGTTTGCAAGCGTAAAGGTCTTCCCAGTTCCGGTAACTCCGTGGAGGAGATGAAATCGCTCTCCGCCGGCGACATTATCACGCAATGCACGAATGGCCTCGGGTTGATCACCGCAGGGTTCATAATGAGACCGCAACAAGAATCCCGCACTTCCTGAAGGTCGTTGGAGGGGTGCACGGCTAGCCATTAAAACAGCTCCCGAACTGATTAAATACAGTTAGTGAATAGAAAAATACCTAGCCCGGATTACTCACGGGGGGAATTTTAGGGTTTCTCCGCTCCTCCTGGAGGAACATTTTTATGTGGCTCAAATTTATATTCTGGAGAGTCTCCCTCGGGCTCAATATTAGCGAGGGGTTTTTTGTTGCGCTCACACCCCAAAACTCCTGAAGCAAAAATACAGGAGACTAAAAGGAACATCAGGGATGGCTTGAGGTTTCGCATACGAACGATCCGGACAATTCCGCTCTGGTACTCTAAAAAATTAAGGTACCAGAGAGGACTGATATAATGAATTTCGCGGGGCCCGGATTTGAACCGGGGACCTTCGGGTTATGAGCCCGACGAGCTACCAGGCTGCTCTACCCCGCAGCGACCTTGTGAAGAGTAACAGATTTATTGATTATGTCAAGGCACAACGCGCGCTTTTTTGAGATTCCCCTGATTCTTTTTCACGCGACCAGAAGGAACCAGGGACAACTTCCGTCGAACATCCTGAAACTCACGTTCTGTTAAAGCCCGTATCTGCCCCGGTGGCAGTGAACCCAATTTACATGGACCGTGCGACACACGCTTAAGCTTCACTACCGGGTGTCCTACTGAGTCAAACAAGCGTCTTACAATCCTATTCCGCCCTTCATAAATAGCAATCTCTAGCCAGGTCTTGGTTGATTCCGGTTCTTCACCTTCGTCGGGCGTTCTCAAGCGAGGACTCCCGGACCTTGATGTCTGGGTTTTTGAACGTCGCCCCTCACCATCAATAATAGATATCGAATCTACTTTAACCTGACCATCTTCTAGCATCACCCCTTTAAGAAGTTTCTGACAAACGATTTCGGAAACTCCCCCCTCGACCCGAACATGGTAGGTTCTCTGGGCACCATAACGGGGATGCATCAACGCATCGGCAACTTCGCCATCATTCGTAAGAATCACTAATCCGGAAGAATCCCAGTCCAACCTGCCGGCAGGATAATACCCTCGATACCGCTTGCTCAGGTAGTCAGCCACACAGCGACGGCCTTCCGGGTCAGACATGGTCGTAACGACACCTTTAGGCTTATGCATCAACAACATGCCCTTGGGTTGCGGCTTGACCGGGCGACGATTAACCAAAACCCTATCGGTCAAAGGATCAATCTTACTGCCAGCAACATTAACGACCGCACCATTGACCGTCACGCGCCCCTCGCTGATCAACTCGTCAGCTCTGCGGCGTGAAGCAACACCACACTCGGCCAAGTACTTGTTCAACCGAATAGAATGTTCATCGATACTCCTGCGTTCAGGAGCCTCTGTAGCTGGGTTGCGCCGCCCCCCCGAGCCCACTATTTTATGATCCGGGAAGCGATCAATTTCCAATTCGGCAAAGTCCGACGCCTTGTGCTCTGCTCGATGGTCCGGATCGGCACCTTCGGCCCTCTTCTTGGGCGTAGAAACACGATAACCCGGAGTACTTCTATTCAGAGACCGACTGCCCTTCTGTTTCTGAGATCCGCGGGTCTTCATCAACTTCATCACTAAACACCTCCTCACCTTCACACTCACCTGGGTCCGACTCAAAAAGAGTTACATCTCTTAATGCCGGAAGATCAGACAAACCATCCAAACCAAATACATGGAGAAACTCATCTGTTGTTCCGTAGAGCGCCGGTTGACCAACGCTTGTATGATATCCAGTGATACGAATCAAATTACGATCCAATAAAGTCTTGAGTGTTGGGGTGCAATCAACGCCCCGAATTTTCTCAACATCACTACGAGTTATTGGTTGACGATACGCCACGATGGCAAGCGTCTCAAGCGCAGGGCGACTCAGCCTCTTTGGCTTCTCTGCCCTAATTCTCTGAATAAATTGGGCGAACTCACCCTTGGTCCGTAACTGATACTTTCCGGCTACTTTGGCCAGGTGCAGTCCACTGGCAACAACGTCACAATGCTCCTGAAGGTAAGAGACAGCGTCCTCGATTTCGTCTGCACTCAACCCAGTGGCAGTCACTATGTCTGTAACCGCGACTGGCACTCCCTGAGCAAACAACAGAGCCTGAACCATGGCAGCACGCTGTTCCAAGGAAAATCCTAGCGCCACCTGTTCCCAGCTTTCCCCTAGCTCAATCTCCTCTACCTCGTCGACGACCGTCAACGGTGTCTCATTCACTTCTTCCGATTGCTCCGCTGTGCTCATTCCCTTCCTATTCACTAAACGTCACTATTCACTAAACGTCACTATTCACTAAACGTCACTATTCACTAAACGTCACTGCCAGGTGTTTCCCCAATCTCCTCGTCAACCCTAACCCGGATTATTTACGGGCTCGTAAAATAATCCAGGCTAAGTAGCTAAGCAAAAGTTGGTCTTAGGTGCTTAGGCTTCTCCCCCCCTCGAGAACCTCTAAAACGGCCTCGACATCAAACTCAGAGGACCACTCCTGCCCGTCCCCCATTTCACTCAATGTACCATTCTTGATTATTGAAGCAGCGCCCGCACCCGCGTCAATCGGTAGCATTAAATAGAGGTCATCAAAGGCTTCGCCCTGCTCTATCCAGATGGCATTCCGACGACACAACTCAAGTAGCGCAAGAAAACAACTAATTAGAACAGCTGCTGTAATAGTGTTTAGCTCATTGCCGTCGTTCGGATTTTGTCTCTTACTGGCCAC
>JBIIDM010000224.1:0-4949 GCA_044238365.1 Bdellovibrionota bacterium
AACTGCCAGGGATTTTTTCAAGGTCGAGGAAAGTGATTGTTTTGTGAATGAGGCGTGGTACTCCACGCCGCAGTGAACAAAATCAATCACTTGACGAAGAGATTGGGAAAATACCTGAGCAGTTACCCTAAATTTTGAATTGTGGCCACGATATTGTACAGTCAAACTCACGTACGTTGTTAATTGAAAGGAGTCTATATGTCTTCAAATCGAGGCGATTCTCAAATTCAGAATGAGACAATGTGGCATGGGCTGGATCAGGCAACAGACGCTGCCCTCATTGCCCTTTGGCACCAAACGATCGAGGAACGGCTTGCCCTTGACATGACCAGGGGAAAACCAGCAGCTGAACAACTTGATTTGTGCAATGACCTCATTTCGGGTGAGCTTCTTGGCGGTTCGTCAGAAAATTATCGCGCAGAAGACGGAACGGATTGCAGAAACTACGGAGGGCTTGACGGCATTCCTGAGGCCAAACGACTCTTCGCCGAATACCTTCAAGTACGTCCAGAAAACGTCTTGATAGGCGGAAACTCCAGCTTGGCGCTGATGCATGACACTATTGCGGCCTTGTGGCTCAAAGGAGCGGTTGGAGGACAGCCGTGGCACTCTCAATCTATCAAGTTTTTATGCCCCGTGCCCGGGTATGATCGTCACTTTTCAATCTGTGAAAAGTTCGGTATCGACATGGTTCCGGTCCCCCTGAACGATGATGGCCCAGACATGGAGATTGTTAAGAGATTGGTGCGCGAAGATTCCTCGATCAAAGGAATCTGGTGTGTACCAAAGTATTCGAATCCCTCTGGGATCGTTTATTCACATCAAGTAATTTCTGAACTGTCCTCGATGCAAGCAGCGGCCGATTTTAGGATATTCTGGGATAACGCCTATCAGGCACATCATCTTACCGATGAACGAACTGAGATACCCGACATTCTTGAAATATGCGAGTCCTACGGTAACCACGACAGGGTTTTTATTTTTGGATCGACGTCTAAGATTACCCTACCAGGTGCCGGCGTAGCAATGATGGCAGCTAGCACAGCAAATCTATTCCTAATCAAATGGTGGTTAAGTGTCCAGACAGTGGGGCCAGACAAGCTCAATCAACTACGCCACGTGCGCTTCCTAAAGGACCTGGAAGGCATATCTGCGATTATGAAAAAGCATGCGGAGATAATTCGTCCCAAATTTGATGTGGTTTCTGCAGTGCTGACCGGGGCCTTAGGCAACTCCGATATCTGCTCCTGGACTTCTCCAAAGGGCGGCTATTTTTTGAGCCTAATGCTCTCGAAAACTGTGCGCAACAACTCCGGCAAAACACCGTCAGCGAAAAGAGTTGTGGGTCTTGCAAATTCCGCCGGAGTCAAATTGACCCCCGCCGGGGCTACCCACCCCTATGGCAACGATCCTGATGATGCCACGTTGCGAATAGCGCCAACACTTCCTCGACTTGAAGAAGTTAAAAGAGCTGCACAGGTTCTGGCTCTTTGTGTCGTACTCGAAAGCCGCGGGATTGAGGTGTTATAAGGGGATTATAAAGAACGTTGTCTCAAAACATGTAGCGTAAAAATAGGGATGCGTGTAGAAAAGGGGTATACTACTATGACCGCATGGTTCAAAATACTATGCGGTTATATAAAATCTTTAGGATCGCGGAGGCCCTGATCAGTTTCAAGCAACCTTTTAAGAACGTGCTTCTCAATGTGTACAAGCGTTCCCGGCAATTCCGGTATACACTTTAAACTGGCCATTATGTTGGCCTGTTAACGATTATTTTAAACCTCAGGCGTCTCACTCATACGCGCTCTGGTGCTACTGCCAGCTTCTTTGCCCCACGCACTCCACACCACTCATGTACGAACGTCATTCTATAACCCTCGTTATGTAAATACTCGAATCCTAAATTTGTTCTTGACGCCTCTTAACTACTACTTTCACAATATTACAGTAGTCCATTCACGGTAGTTTAGTCAGCGAACGCAGCACGTAGGAGATTAGGGATTATGCGACGCCACAACTCGAAGTACTTATTATGTTTATCCCTGTTAACTTTATTATTAGGGGGAACCAATCAGTTAATTGCGCAAACTTCAACAGATTTTGCATCCAGCAATACCACTCGTATTAACAAGGGGCATTTCTCTTCAGCTCTTCAAGCCAATGCGGCAAGTGGGAACGCTGCAATGAGTGATAACGGACGATTTATCGCTTTTGAATCAACTGCAACCAATTTGATCGACGAATCGCTCGTTACCGATGGTCTCACCGATGGTCGTAAGCATATCTACCTATATGACCGGCAAGCCGGAACCGTAGAGGTTGTTAGCGTGACAGACGATGCGGCAAACACCCCTAACGTCGAGATTCCCGGTGATAGCGCCGAACCGGCCGTAAGCAATGATGGTCGATATGTTGCTTTTACGACGAGCGCTGTGGTGGAGAATGTTGTCGAAGTGGGCGAAATGAATGATGATCCCAACAAGAATTGTAGTGGCCCCGGATGTCACGTTCACGTTGCCGTTCAAGGAAAGCATGTGTATGTTCGGGACAGGTATGCAAACCGAACCATGCTTGTAAGCCAGGTGGCATTAACTGCTGTAGCACAGACGAGAATACAAGGGGTACTTCAGGTAGTTGACGTAGATACGACAAATACGGCTACGGTCGACGTAATTCCCGCATTTTCAGCTGTCCCGTATCCTGTAAGAGTCAGTGCTGCGATACGCCCAGGGGGAATCTGGTACAAGAATGAGCTGACAGCCGCATCTTCAAGTAACCCACGCTTCAGCTCCGATGGAAAGTTTATTATTTATGAAACAACTGCAAACAATCTCATAGCTAGTACAGCAGATTCTTCATCATGCCTACTGTCGTACAATACGCCGCCTACCCCAGTAGATGTAACAAGCGGAGGCGCGGTGAGAGCTCCGGTGACTTCAGCATTTCTAGCCTCAGTTGGTGCCAATCCGGAGGACTATATTAGTAACCGCATAGTGTCAACAAATACAGCGGGCCCAGGGAATGGATTAGTGGTAGGCGAATATCTCTACCCCGAACCAACCTACTTCATACAACAGAACTGCTACGCCGATGGGAACTCGGTCCAAGACGCTGTGATTCGTCAGGGAGAAACGAACACCAACGCAATGGTGACGATGTTCTGTAAATTTTACGAGCCAGGCCGAGACTGCATTCCAATTGCAGCCACAAGTAATATTAATGGTCCAGACGTTAGCTCCGATGCTTCATACGTAACCTTCTCAACAAAAACCCCTTTCCTAGAATCCGACTTCAACAAGACCGATGACGTATACATAGTAGAAAGGTCGAAACTAATAACAGATGCGGGATCAATGGTTATCGAAGAGATCGAAAATCTGTATCGCATCTCAAATAACCGAACAAAGATCACTGCCGCAAACGGTGCAAGCACAAGTCCCACTATCAGTGGTGATGGTCGTTTCGTAACCTACCAGTCAGCTGCTACTGATATAATTTCCGGTGATACGAACGGCAAAACTGACATATACCTTTTCGACAGAAAATTTGGCGACCACCTAATATGCAGTAAAACTTCAGCAGGAACTCTCGGGAATGGCGACAGTGTAGCTCCAGCTATTTCCTCAGACGGTTCGTACATAACCTTCCACTCAAACGCAACCAACTTTGGTGTATCGACAGGGGTCAACAACGTTTACCTTGCCACGCCTTCGTTTGATTCTGACGGAAGTGGTCGTCTGAAGGATTGTTCCGTATCAGCCACCTCCTCCTACGGAACAGGTAATGGCGGAAATGGCGCGTCGACGAACTCGGATGTGGGCATATCCCTCAAAACAGAAGTCGCTTCAACGGGGGAAACTGTACGAGTAAAGCGCGCTTCAGTTTCATATCAGACTCTCGCTACAGACCTTGCCAAAGATGCTGATACGAATGCCTCAAGCGATATTCTTCAGAGCCCCGATTGTACGGCGAAAGATCTGGGAACAGATACCGACGCCGATGGCACGGTCGATTGCTTTGACCAATGTTGGAAAGATGTAACAAAAGTCGAAGACAAAGATTCCGACGGTGATGGCGTTGCTGACTGTGAGGACGGATGCGTTGCTGACTCTCTTAAAACAGGTCCGCAAATCTGTGGCTGTGGAGTTGCTGAAACTGATGTAGACAAAGATGGCACTCCGGATTGTAAAGACGCATGCCCGGCTGATGCAACAAAGGTTGCTGCAGGATCTTGTGGTTGCGGGGTTCCCGATGTTGACCTCAATGTAAACGGTACTATAGATTGCATTGAATCTAATCCACCAGTAGCGGGTCAAACGCCCACCGCGATCGCTACTGCGACCGCAACACCTGCAGGAACGACTGTACCAGCAACAGCTACGCCTCTTCCACCCTCAGCTGCTGCTCCACCGATGCCTTCAGTTGTAAGAATTCGTGTGAATGCTGACACTCAGAGAGGGAAGGTTACTGTGGCAAGTACTTCTGAAGAAGTGGAATCTTCGTATAAGTACGATTTCCGCCTCAGAAAGCTAGGCAGTGGTCGCCGAGTGCGGAAGGATGACGGTACTAAGGCTCAGATTTCATCGACAGCTCAGACCACTTTCTCGGGACTTACTCTTGGGGTGCGGTATGCAATCAAGTACAGATTGGTAAGTAATCTTGTTACCACTGAGTTCAGCCGTGAAAAGGTCTTTACGGTGAGAGAGAAGCCTTAACAATGGTTAGTACCTAAACCGCTCTTGGCGTTCCAGCTGAGTGCGGGGAAGGGGGCCCTTCTCGGGGGGCTCCTTTTTTGGCTTGAAAAGGTAAGAATAGAGGTTAATCGAGTAGGACCCCGCTCGCACGGGGGACCTCTCACACCACGTAGCGTACTTTGCGTACTACGCGGTTCCATAATGAGTTTTACCAGTCAAACCATGGAGGCGAGCGAGAAGAGTCCAAGCTCC
>JBIIDM010000225.1:0-4948 GCA_044238365.1 Bdellovibrionota bacterium
GGAGCAATTATTCTCTAGCCCGGGCTACAAGTCTCTGGAAGAGCCTGCTGCTCGACTAAAGGAACTAGAATCACCTGAGACTGGAGATATTGTGTTAATTGCTAATGGTAATGATGGTTTTTACTTTGGTTCACCCTGCAGAGGAAACCATGGCGGGCTTCATCGAGACGAGTCTCGGTGTGTATTTTCAATTGGAGCGCCAAGCCTCCCTGCCGCGGACTGGAGAGTACTCGAATCAGCATTAACCGAAGAACTTAAGCTTCAACGGGATAATGAGAAACGGTCCTTCAATTCGCTGACGGACGTCGCGTCCGTTATAACACGCATGATTTCCGAATTTGGTACCGAGGAGCCTCGGTACTATAGCCATCGCCGAGATGCGACTCAAAACCGCATTATTTTTGACGATGGCTATACAACTTCTCTAGTGCAATATCTCCCAACGTCCCACTGTCCATGCCCCTTCCATAGAAGATCACATCGACCTCAAACTGCTCGAACTCTATATCTGAGAACATCAGCAAAAAGTATAACTACCTAAAATCTCAGAGATTTCTACCCAGCGGCCATTCGTTCCGCCAAACCCCATTTGCCTTATTTGGAAACCAGAACATAATAACCTGAGTTCGACGTAAGAACAAAGGTAACTGGTTGAAATTGCTTTAGACACGAGAGGCGTGCAGTGATATAAAAGCGCAGGCTAACAGCTTGCTACGTCGAGCATTTTATATCATGAGCCACGAAGTGGATAAAGTAATTTCAACTACTTACCGAAGTTCTTACATCGAACTCAGGTTAATAACGGAATTCACCCTTGGTCCCTCTTTACCCCTTTTACCGCCACCATAGAATATTGTCATGACCCCAACTGCAATGCCTGAAGTCCTCGCCCCTGTTGGTTCAATGGAAATGTGCCGTGCTGCCGTGGCAGCCGGAGCCAATGCCATCTATCTTGGTCTTCCTGGATTTAATGCGAGGGGCCGGGCTCCGGTGCTTACGGACGGAGAGTTAGAGGAGATACTTAGCCACGCACACTCGCACGGCGTGAAGGTGTTTGCCGCCCTGAACGTTCTTATATTTCAGAATGAACTGGAGGATGTTATAGACCGTTCAATCCGCGCAGCCGCACTGGGTATCGATGCCTTCATTGTTCAGGATATCGGGCTCGCGCGCCTACTGCGAGCAGCTCTTCCTGAGATTGCCCTCCACGCGTCCACCCAGATGACAATTACCTCAGCAGAGGCAATTGCAGCGACTGATTCTCTCGGCATGAATCGGTACGTACTCGGCAGAGAGGTCTCTATGCCCGAACTTACCAAGATTCGGGAAAGCACAGAGAAGGAACTTGAAGTCTTTGTGCACGGGGCTCTGTGTGTCTCTTATTCAGGTCAATGCCTCACCTCAGAACGGGTTGGCGGCCGCTCGGCAAATCGCGGCCAGTGTGCTCAGTCCTGTCGCTGGCCCTACACGCTGGTGGTCGATGGAGCCGATTACCCAGTAGCCGATAAGCGCTACTTTGTATCACCTAAGGATCTTAATGGAACTGAATGTATTCCAGATCTGATAAACCTTGGAATAAATTCCTTAAAGATTGAGGGACGCCTGAAAAGCCCGGCTTATGTAGCCTCAACGACTTATACCTACAGATCCTTGGTCGACCAGCTAGCTTCCCCCGCGCCACTTGCAACACCAATCACAGAGGAGCTGCAGGTAATTTTTTCACGCGGCAGCAGTACCGGATGGCATCGAGGAGTAAACCACCAGACTCTTGTAGACGGCAGATTCAGCAACCACCATGGAACCGAGCTGGGACAAATCGACAAAGTAACCTCTAACGGAATAGAACTTGTCATGCCCACATCCAAGTTCGAACCCGAGCGGGGAGATGGGGTAGTTATCTGTGACTTTGCAGAGGACTCTTCGCGCGGGGCGCAGATTTACGGGGTAACCAAACTCAAAACATCCGACAATAGCTCGCGCTACCTCCTCTCCATTGAACCGACCCATGCCGAGTGGATTACCGAAGGGATGAGTATTTTTATCAACGCCCGACCCCGACTTGAACGGCATTGGGAGCGTTTTGTCGGAAATCACAACGCCCACCGAAAACTGTCACTTAACGTGGTAGTGACAGGTTCCGCAGATGAAAAACTGAAAGTCGACTTTTTACTACCGGACCTGGGAATCGAGTGCACTGTCCACTCCGAAGAGCCCCTGTCCGCTGCCCGACGCGCACCCCTCACGAATGAGTTTCTCAGCGATGAGTTTGCGTCGTTAGCCCACACTCCTTTCGTTCTCAAGTCATTCGAAAACCGTCTAAGTGGTGAGGTGTTTCTTCACCACAAAGCCTTGAAGCTAGCACGTCGGGAGGGCGTAGAAACACTCCTTACTCTGCTGACAAGACGCGCTACCGTGGATATTGAGGAACGCCGCGCCACCGCCGGAGCATTCCTCGCCGCCAGGCCAGCGACAGCCGTAGCCAACCTTAACCACAGTGCACCATGTATCAACGTTACAGTACGCGCGCCTGAACAACTCGAAGAGCTCTACGACCTTGCGATTGATACGGTGTACCTTGACTTCGAGTTTGAGAGGCAGTTTAAAGATGCAGTTCATCGGGTGCGAGAGCTTGGATACAAGTGTGCTATTGCCACAACCAGAATTTACAAACCTGGAGAACAGGGACACCTGAAATTTATCGCTCGTCTGCAGCCCGATGCCGTACTTGTCCGCAATCTTGGGGCGCTTCAATATCTCAAACAATATAAGATTCCACTTCTCGGAGACTTTAGTCTCAATTCAACAAATTCACTAACTCATGAATGGTTAATACAACAGGGACTGCAAAGAGTCGTGCCTTCTTTTGATCTTAATGAACAACAGTTACTCGACCTCATACGTTCGACCAATCCTGATGAACTTGAGATTACTATCCACCACTATATGCCAGCCTTTCATATGGAGCACTGCGTCTTTGCAGCAACACTAAGTAATGGCACGTCCTTCCGAGACTGCGGAAGGCCGTGTGAGAAACATCGAGTTGAGCTTCGAGACCCGGATGGTAACACCCATGCACTAAAACCCGACTCTGAATGTCGAAATACAATGTACTACGGTATTGCCCAAACTAGCGGCAAGATGATTCCGCACCTTCGAAAAATAGGAATTGCTCATTTTCGAATCGAGGCACTCTATGAAGATTCGACTACTCTGAGGGAGAAGATCGTAACGTACACTGACATAGCAACACTGTCACGAAGCCCCGATGACGCGCTCTTACAGGTAAATGCCATAGAATTGTGTGGGGTAAACGATGGACAACTGTTCAGAATACGGTCAGGAAAATAAACTTGGAATAGACTACTTCGACACCAACCAAGATCGAAGACTTTTCAGTACCACGCTATTCGGATAAATAGGCAGGCCTAGCTTTTGAATAAGAACAGACTACTCTCTGTGCGATGCAGCAATTTCATTCGTAACCGAAAGCAAGGCATTACTGGCTTCAGATGCCCGAAAATTCTCTTCCGCAGACAACGTTCTTTCCCGAGCCAGCTCGCTATTCCCTGCCCCCACCCAAACCGTTTCCAACATCATCCGCACTACCCTGCCTGTTATAGTAATCTTCAAAAATAATAAAGTATTAAAGATTACTATAACGACTCGCGGAGGCGAGTCAAAACAAACACATAGCCATCGCCGAGATGCGACTCAAAACCGCATTATTTTTGACGATGGCTATACCACTAACCTGAGTTCGACTGGGTGCATTTGGTATACCTAAACGTTACTGTCAGCAACGACGCATTAACTATCTGTATTTACAATGTTATTTTCCAATATGAATCAAAAGCAATTGACACAACCCAACCAAGCGTTTACGATGGACTGACAAATTTAAGTTAGCAATTCAGTAAATCGTTAAACGACACCTTAAGATTCATACAATGAAGCTGATACCAAGAACCATGACACCGCAGCTTCAAAGTCTAATTAAAGAGTATCCCGCCATAATTCTCACAGGCGCAAGGCAGGTGGGCAAAACGACATTGCTGCAGGAACTCTTTCCTTCATATAACTACGTCACCCTCGATCGACCGTTATATGCGGAACAGGCAGAACATGACCCCGAGGGATTCTTACGACAACATCCTGCTCCACTGATTATTGATGAGGTTCAGTATGCCCCCAGTCTTTTCCGCTTCCTTAAGTTGGTCATAGACAGGGATCGAAGCATGACAGGGCGCTTTATTTTAACAGGTTCCCAAAAATTTAGTTTGATGAAGGGAGTTGTAGAGTCATTAGCCGGAAGGGTTGCGGTATTAGAGCTTGAGGGGGTGAGTTGTCAGGAACTTAAGAGTGCCTCGAAAGTTACCTGGAGTAATGACGGTATTACCGACTTAATTGTTCGTGGTGGTTTTCCAGAACTTTGGGCCCATCAAGAGAAAAATGTTCGGGTATTTATGGATTCCTACATAAGTACTTACTTAGAGAGAGACGTACGACAAATTCATACGATTGGAAGCTTGCGAGATTTTGAGCGCTTCTTGCGTGCCTGTGCACATAGATCTGGTCAACAACTGAATAAGAGTGATATTGCAAGAGATGTAGGTATCAGCGTGCCAACTGTAGGTGAGTGGTTGAGTATTTTGAGTGCGCTGGGCCATGTTGTTTTATTGGAGCCCTGGTTTGGTAATTTAACGAAAAGATTAGTTAAGGCACCAAAACTCTACCTTGCGGATACCGGAATTCTTTGCGCCTTAAGTGGAATCACCACTGAAACCTTATGGAGCTCGCCCTATATAGGAGCCATATGGGAGACCTTTGTTTTTGGAGAGTTGAGAAAGCAATTGGCCACCTCGGGGAAGTCAGGAAATCTCTGGTTCTATCGTGATCAAGCCAATCTTGAAATAGATTTTATCTACGAGGAAGCCCACAACCTCACTCT
>JBIIDM010000226.1:0-4916 GCA_044238365.1 Bdellovibrionota bacterium
CAGACTTTTGCTTCCTCCTCTTCAGATTCCACCTCGCGGTGGACACCCTGGATTCAACTATACGTACCGGTTCACCGCAGCACGTTCGGGACTTTCACCCGTTAGACTCACGCCCTACCGGGCGCACCAGCAAAGAGGGACGAAGTCCCTGGGCCCGAGCGCCCCGAGCGGGAATAGCTGACCATTAACGTGCGAGCGAGCGATAAACTCTACCCTCTTAGAATTGATGACTGCCACTCCTCAATAGTCCCGTCGCCCCCAGCCACGAGAACCTGCGTAGCCTGAAAAGTAAATATACCGTTCTCTACCACCCCGGTGATCTTCTTAATCTCACCTTCTAGATCATCTGAAATCTCAGAAAACATGGCATCAAGTACGACATTACCTCGCTCAGTTATCACAGGCCCGTGTTTTCCGGGCAAGCCGCTCCTGAGTTCACTGTGGGTTGCACCTAAACACCTTAGCCCCTCCGTTACATACCACCACGACTCGGGCACGCACTCTACCGGTACGGCGCTTTTTACCCCAAGGCGATCCGAGACTTTTGTGTAATCAACGAGGAGCACGAACTCCCGACAAACCGCTGCTACGATCTTCTCCCGAAGAAGCGCCGCACCCTTTCCCTTAATTGCGCGACAACGTTGGTCGACTTCGTCAGCCCCGTCAAAGCCCCAGTTTAGAAAGCCCGCCCCAGCAGCGGCCTGACCGCTGGGTCCCTGGGACGATGCCATCCAACCTTGGAAGTCGAGCACCTCGATGCCAGCGAGCCCACAAGCCTCCGCACTTTGGTAACTGGTTACCACCGCGCGAATGGAGATACCCTCGGTACGAACACGGCGGCCGATTGCCTCAATAGCGTACTGCACCGTACTTCCAGTTCCAATACCAATGATATCGCCTGTTTTGGTTCTCGCAGCAAGACGGTCACCAATGGCCTGTTTCAGTGTCTCGCTCACAGGTGCTCCTTAATAACGTCCACTACCACTTCGGGACCCACGATAATTATCGTCGTAGTATCCGCTATCCCGGTCGCGGTAATCATCACGGCGCCAGTCATCGCGGAGGCGACGGCGGTATTCGTAATCATCATCACGTCGATCATACTCAGTACTAGATTCATCGGCCGTCTTGTCGAAGAGCTGGTTACCTACGAGCGCTCCCAACAATCCAAGGCCTAACATTGCCCCCGTTGACCCCTTACCACCACCAATCATTGAACCAACAGCGGCTCCCGTAGCTCCACCAAGTAAAGTACCTCCCTGAGCTCGTGTCGAACATCCCACACTCGCCCCGACCAATGCCACAAGGCACATCATAGCGGTTACATTCCGTTTTAAATTCGAAGGCATAATCACGTCCATATAAAATCCCAATTATCTACCACTAATTCAACCCACCTGAAGCCGAATTTTTGCCGGCACACCACGCTCTAGAACTGCTTGCAGAAACATGCTATCCACCTTCTTAGAGCAAGTTTCACCGACCCTAAAAAGCATTCAGTTCCTGCAAAGATAACTTTTTATCTTTGTCCTTATCTGCAGCCATAAAATTCTTGTTAGACGCCCTCATAAACTCCTGAAAAGTAATCTTTTCATCCGCATTAATATCAAGCGCCCGCAACTCAGTCGACGACCCACCAGCCTGTTCGCTCTGATCTAGGATTTTATTATGATTTTTATCCATCGCCGAAAAAATCGCTATGGTGTAATCGTCAAACTCTTCCAGAGAAAGCCGACCATCCTTATTTTGATCTGCACTCTGAAATTCGCGGTCGTTCAACTGTACCTTTTGTGACTCGCCGGAATTACCAGAAGCGGCATATGCACCCCCCATCCCGAGACCAAGTGCGACAACCCCACTCAATACAAGGAAACTCCCTTTTATTATGCAACGCATTCTATACTCCCAAAGTTTTTTCATTTTGCCTACTACCCTGAGTTCGACGTAAGAGCAAAGGTAAATGGTTGAAATTGCTTTAGACACGAGAGGCGTGCAGTGATATAAAAAGTGCAGGCTGACAGCTTGCTATGTCGAGCATTTTATATCATGAGCAACGAAGTGGATGAAGTAATTTCAACCATTTACCGCAGTTCTTACGTCGAATTCAGGTTTCTATTAACAGGTGCCAAACGACCCCTGATAGCTGATTATTCTGCCCAACGATACTGCTCCGCCAGTCCATAAGCAACTCAAATCGGCCAGGTTGGAGCACCAGGTTAACCACCTCGCCCTCTCCGCTGTAAAACACAACCTCCAGCAATATCTAGCACGGCGTTATTTTTTTTATATGCACCGCTCAAAAGAGCAGAGTAGTCTAAAGATCGAACGTCACTCTTTTTATATTCCAACTAAATTGTCGTTCATTACAACGACTGACAACGCACAATTTTTAGTCTATATCCTTGGGGGCAACACATGTCGTTTGTTTCGGATGAAGTGCTATACAAATTAAATAATTTGACTGAAAAGGAAGCTGACGAACTTGCCTTCGGTGTTGTTCGGGTAGATGATCAGGGGATAATTGACTTGTACAACCAGTACGAGTCTGAAATCAGCAAACTTACGTCGAATGAAGTTGTTGGGAAGAATTTTTTCCTCACTGTTGCCCCCTGTACGAACAACCGCCTCTTTAAAGGCAAGTTTGATTCAGGGGTGAATAACAACTCTTTGGATGTGGAATTTCTTTACACATTCACGTACCGTCTACGCCCGACAAATGTCGCGATCCACCTTTACCGACACCCGGAAAGCAAAACGAATTGGATTTTTACCCAAAGGCGCTAATCCTAATTATTTAAAAATGCCATAATTATTTAAGATATATACAATGAAAATCGACATCGACATCGACATGCTCACGGAGTGTCTTAGAGATATCATCATGAATATTGGGGTTCTTACCTTTGACATCGATTTTTCTCCGAGCTTTTCCGAACTACCCGATACGGAAACATACGTTGGAACCGTTCATATTCTGGGTGATTTTAACGGATCTGTAAAAGTAACCATGACCCAGGAGCTCGCCCGGGGTACAACAATGCGAATGCTGGACATTCAAGAGGAGACCGATCTTTCTTTTTTCCACATCGCCCAGTTTATGCAAGAATTTACAAATATGACTGGTGGAAACCTCAAACCGGTTCTCGGCGATCGCTGTGCACTCTCGGTGCCGAAGTGTATTGAGACCGTAGGGTTTCACCATTCCGAACCTGACGCTACTCGGATAATTAAAGTTGATTTTTTTTGCGCCGATGGCGGTTTCCTTTCGGTGCAGCTATTTACTGCGCTGCCCGATTTGAAGGAAAAATTTCCCGCAACAACTGCCACGGACGAAGCTCATGACGCTTAAGCCACTACCCAATGTGTTGCCCACTCCAGTCCCGCAGAGAGGTATGAAACTCTGCTTCCTTATGAATCTGAGTTCGCTCTAAGAACTCCGGTTATATGGCTTTTTGCATTTATTCGAGTATCATTTCATTGCTCAGTGACTTACTAAATCTAATCACCTTTAAGGTAATGTGATACTCAAAAATTCTGTTATATATGACATTGATGGACTGCGACCGGACGTCCTGGCTGAAGCACTAGCGCTGGGCACAGTCCCTAATATAGCCCGATTACTGGAACCAAACGCCTACCACCATCACTTAATATGCCCCACCCCGTCTATTACCTTCACGTGCCAGGTGTCGATACTGCTGGGAACGCACCCTAAATCTCACGGCATCGTAGGCAATCAGTTCTTTGATCGACTGGGAAAGCTCAACCATGGACGACCCAAGCACTACGGTCTTGATGTTGGAGATTCGCTCTCCTACGATGACGCCCTCGCGGTATTTCTCGGCCGCAAGGGACTTGCAAATCGTCTTATCCCCGCCCATATCCAAACGCTTTTCGAGCGAGTGTCCGATTATGGCTGGTCAAGCGCAGCCATTCACTTTATGTATGGTAGGGGCGCAACGAAGTGGGTACGACCCAGCGTCATAGACCTGGCACGCTTTAAACGTCCGATGTCGGCCCTACTAGGACTCTCCCCAGAATCTTTTGATTGGCGCATGGTTAAAAAACTCCAGCGACTGCTCACGAGCGGAAACGCGCCGAACCTAATACTCCTTTATTTCATGGGCCTGGATCTTGAATCTCACCTTCAGGGCCCAGCGGCTCAGAGAGCAACTATCTTTCCACGGTGATTGACCCGCAGATAGGGGCCATTACCAAAGCTCTCCTGGCTTCAGGGTACGCCGACAAAACGAGCTATGTTTTTGTCTCAGACCACGGCCAGATTCCCCCGTGCACCATGATGAAGTACATGCCCTGCGGGTTGGGCACCCCCTGCATAGATCCCCGCTAAATATGTACCTGACCTTTCAGCGACTCGGCCGAAGACTACTTCGCTTGCCAGTGCCCGACCGAAAGGCGGACACACTCCTTACCCCGAACGGCGCGCTTGCGCACGTTTACCTGCGAAGTCCGCCTTCCGATTGGAAGACCGCACCAAGTTTTGCCCAGGATGTACTTCCCTGTGCCCGTGGATTACAGGCGGCCAGTCAGGCACCAGACTTTGCTCCCCTGTCCAATCTCGGGCCTTCTCCGCAATTCTTGTTCGAGATATCGAACAAGGGGGCTGGCGAGCACCCCTACTTGGCCTGAACGAAGCCGGAATACCCGTACCGCTGGAGCAATTATTCTCTAGCCCGGGCTACAAGTCTCTGGAAGAGCCTGCTGCTCGACTAAAGGAACTAGAATCACCTGAGACTGGAGATATTGTGTTAATTGCTAATGGTAATGATGGTTTTTACGTAACTACTCAGGTACCCCCAACATAAATGCGCCCCAAAAGCGAGCTAACCATCTGTAACTGCCAGGGATTTTTTCAAGGTCGAGGAAAGTGATTGTTTTGTGAATGAGGCGTGGTA
>JBIIDM010000063.1:0-17013 GCA_044238365.1 Bdellovibrionota bacterium
GTTAAGGTGCTGAAGATTTTGGCGAAAATGAGATTTTCAGGCTGACATAGTGTCGAGACACATGGAAGTCTGAAAATCTCATTTTCGCCGGAAGATTCAGTACATTAACCGCTCAGGTGGTGTGGCTCGTGAATAATCCGGGCTAGGCGGTCTTTAACCACCATGTACGCCTGCTCAAGATTCCGACAATCGCAATCTATCGCGGATTCGATCCTAAGCAAGTAAATCCCAAATCTCTAGTCGATGGAAATGAGCTTTCGCCTTTTACCAGAAACGCCCTCATCCGCAAAAAAAGACCTTTTCCCTATACCTGCGTTATCTTCCCACCACATCAGCAAACGGACCATTCGACCCTTCCGGCAGATACCGTGAGGCAACCTCTCGCAACCCTGGCCGTACCTTTGGCATGAGCAGACGCCCTTTTACACCCGATAACTTCTTACCTAAAAAATCGAGAATAACCCGGTGCTCCCGAATTACGGTAAGCCCCTCAATTTGCCAGTCAGCAGCGAGTTGTCGAAGGGACTTCCCTTCCCAATATATGGAATACAACAACATCTGATGAACCACATCAAGAGTAGCCATAAGCTGAACGGCAGACTTAAAGTCCACAGACTCATCAAAATCGAGCCCCCCCACTTGATGGGCCGAAAGGAGCGCGGCACCTACTAATATTTGGCGAATAGACGAGCGTCGATCTCCCTTATAAACAGCTGCTGATACTTCAACGGCTGGCAACCTGCCCTCACGCAACTCGGGAAAAATATGGAGGATCTCGGCTGAGAGCTCACGAGCGTACGAGTCGCCGCCCACAAATCCTCTACGCCACCCACGGCTTCTCCGAGCGGCCTCTGTTGCTGCTTCATGAATACGGCGCCGGGAATAGCCGCGGAATGGAACACCACGCTTCGGATTAAAGCGTCGTGAACAAAAGAGTAACGCTTCTAAAGCCGCCCCATCAAGACCATCGAGGCGCCAGTCAAGACTCCACGCTCGAGCAACAGCACGAGCGATGCTTTCCGCCCACCCCTGATGCTCTATAACCAGGAGGTTCGCCTCTTGCTCCGAGAGAAAGAACCCCTGCTCCACTTCATCTGTACTAAGGGCTTCGGTCATGCCGCAACTGCTCCTTTACAACACGTCAATATCAACTCAGCTTACACCCCCTCTCTGCATTATGAGATGAAAAGCCACTACGCTCCAAAACAGTTACGGCGATTCTCAACGACGATCCAGCGCTCCATCAAATCTCGAGAAACGCTGTAAACCCATAGAGGCGAGCCAAAGTAAACACATACCCTTCACAATCCCCCCGTTCACCCGTACCGATCCAATTAAATTTGCTTCTCTACCTCAATATCCGCGCAGCTCATTCGTCAGATACTTACTCTTTCTCCTAAAAAGAATCAAACACGCCTATGCTCTCGAACAGGGAGCTCTCCTATCTTCGCGTAAAATTCAGGCACCGGACGTTTTCCGAGTGCAGTCTGCCGCTATTTTAAAGTATAAGACAGTTGAAGGGAATTTCCACTGCGGCGAATATTTACAAATCCGCCAGGCTCCTCAGCCAAAAGACTGACATACTGCGGAAATTTATCTGGATTATCAAACACATATCCATTTGCCGCGATCAGTATATCCGCATTTTCCAATCCCATCTTGGAATAGACACTCCCTTGATTGATACCAAACACTCGGTACTCCGGGTATCCAGGACTCGGCTCGTCCTTGCCATGAAGGATAGGAACAAACCGAATACCACGCAGCGAACCGTTCTGCGCCAGCGCCTTTTTAAACTCAGCCCGTTCTAACTCAATCGGGACTATCATCGCCCGAACATCCCCCTTTGAATAATCGGTGAGTTTAAGCCGTAGCGCGTCCCCCGAACGAGAGGGTGCCATGATTGAGCAACCACCCACCATCACACCTGCGACTAATAAGACAAGTACAGCTCTAACGGACTTCATACGCACCCCTTTTCTTTTTAAGGTTCCCAGCTAAAAACGACTAACTTCTGATATAAAACTCGAATTCAACCGCCTAAATCGCAAACTCTCCGCCTCAATTATCGCCTTAAAGTGCGCTATAGCATCCGGCAACACATCGTTGACAATCAGATAATCAATCTTGCCAGGGTCCCCCAGGAACATTTCATACTCGCGCTTCGCTGTTTCCAACCTTTTTTCCAGCTGCTGCTCATTCTCGGTACCGCGCCTCAGTAGACGAAATTTCAGATCCTCGGGCCGGGGTGGCACTACGATAGTCAGAACTGAGCGCTCAGGAAAGGCACGTTTAAAACTTAAGGCACCCCTAATATCAATTACCATTAACTTGTCCTCTGATCCCTCCAAATCTGCCAAGCGCGTACCATACAGATTTCCGTGCACCTCCTCCCATTCGAAAAAGGCTCCTCCATCGACGCCCTGCATGAATTCATCCTTCGACAAAAAGTGGTAACTATGTCCTTCAATCTCCAAAGGGCGTCGTTCCCGTGACGTACATGTTACCACCCGTTTGACAGATACTGCGGTGTCGCGCAATAAAGCCTCAGATATCGTTGTTTTTCCAGCTCCTGCAGGTGAGGAAAGACAAAAAAATATTCCTTCTCGCTCGACTCTCATAACGCTCTCCTGCTACTACTATTCTATATTTTGAGCCTGCTCTCGTAATCGCTCGATCAGCCCCTTCAAATCAACGACTGTATGCTGAATTTCAGAGTGTTGTGCCTTAGAACCGATGGTATTGACCTCTCGCACTAGCTCCTGACACATAAAGTCTAATTTCTTTCCGTCCATCCCCGTTTGCAGTGATACACGAATTGCCTTTACATGAGCATCAAATCTCTGCAACTCTTCGGCAATATCATATCGATCAGCCATTACGGCTGCTTCCTGTATAATCCTGCTCTCGTCGACCGCCACTCCTTGAAGAATTTCTGCGATGCGAGAACGAAGTCTTTCAACTTTATTGCCCACAAGGGGAAGCGCAAGTTGGCGAAGCTTCTCGATCGATTCTTGTAAAGATTGGAGAATTTCGTCAATATGAACTTGTATCTCCTTACCCTCTGCGATCCTCGACTCAATGACCTTTCGAAAAGCTTCATCTACTAAGCCCCATAAACACCCAGTCAGTTCAGCCGGAACTCCACCTTTTAAAGCTAGGTCAGAATCGCCGATAGCCACGTCTTCTGGGAACGAGATCACACCCGGTCTACGAAGGATGTCATTTGCATCAGTGTTAGTAAGCGACGAATGCACACCTGCTATCTCGTAAGAGGCATCTAGATAAATCTTCTTATATTTTTCAAGGATCTCTTTGTTAAGGGTCGGGCTTGACTGAGAACCCAAACCGAGACTAGCGGGCACCTTTAAATAAATCTGGATCTCAACTTTGCCCCGTTGAAAAACTACCTGCGCGCGTTTTCTAAGTTCCCCCTCGAGTTCCAGAAATTGCGATGGCACTTTTACCGTGCACTCGAGGAAGCGCCCATTGAGAGTCCGAACTTTTACCGAGATCTCACACCCAGCACCACTCCCCTGAGCTACGCCGAAACCTGTCATACTTTTCAGCAATTTGACTTCCATTTTGACTCCCATAGTGTTCTCTTCGTTACCGTTGACTTACCAGTAATGTATATTCTGAAGAAGCTTCTTGCGGGTTATGGGAGCGGTTCCAACCTCTGTTATTACTATCCCTGCCGCCAAATTGGCTACCTCTCCAATATCAACGACACCCTGCCCTGCCGCCAACCCCGCCGCAAATATCGAGGTCACACAATCTCCAGCTCCGCTTACGTCAAATACCTGACGAGTCTGCGCACGCAAATGTTGACGAACCGAACCGTCTCGGCTTAACACGACGGCCCCTATGCCCCCAAGAGTAATAAGGGAATACTCACTTTGCCACCTGTCCAGCAATATCTGGGCTGCCTTAAAAGCGCTTTCCACATCAGTTATTTGCATCCCTGCGCCTGCTTCTGCCTCTTTCTTATTAGGCTTAATCATAAAAACACGATTGTAGCTATCGTAGTTGGTGGGATGGGGGTCGATAATTACGGGGACCGATGCTTTCAATGCCGATGTACATGCTTCAAGTACTGAATGGCTGACAACACCTTTGCCGTAATCTGATACCACTACAGCGACATATTCAGCGGCATGCGCCCTAAAACTGGCTTGGATCCGGGCTCGGTAACTCTCTCCAAGTGGTTCGCGCGACTCCCGATCAAGACGCAACATTTGCTGCGCCCCCCCAAGAATTCTCACCTTCGTGGTGGTTGGACGAGCCTCCTCCCGAACGACCCCATCACATCCGACCCCACGTTCACGCAATACTTCAAGTAATCGTGAACCATCTAGATCGACACCAACCACGCCGTAGATATCCACCTTACACTGCAACCCAAGCAGATTACTCACCACATTTGCTGCCCCTCCTAGACGATCTTCTCTAAGAAGCTCCTCAACAACCGGCACCGGCGCCTCTGGGGAAATCCGCTCAACATTTCCCCAAACATAGCGGTCTAAGACAAGGTCACCAATTACCGCGATCTTCTTTCCCTCACACCGCTGGAGTAATGTTTCCACATTTCGTCGCATCATACTTTAATTACCTCGTCTCCCTATTCGTACAGCTATGAATTTGATGAATGATTTTTTCTATCGATATCATTTTCATGCAAAGACTATCCAATCCCGGACATTGCCGACGCCAACACGGCGCACAACCGATAGCAGACTGGATCACCCGATCTTCGTTACCAACAGGAGCCACCCTCTTCGGATCCGTCGGGCCGAAACAAGCTATATACGGGGTTCCAACCGCACTACAGATGTGCCCGGGACCAGAATCAGGACCCACTACTACCGTACATTTCCCAAGCAGCGTACAAAGCCCACCTAAGTCAGTTGCTCCGGCAGTGCTGAATATGCGCTCGTCATTCAATTCTGCCAAAAGTACTTTTGCAAAATCGACATGCGTTTTATCGCCAAACAGTACAATCACGAATGTAGGAAAAAGTTCGAGCACGCGCCGAAGAAGAAGGAGATAAGCGCTTCTCGGAATATCTTTAGAAGGCCACGATGACCCCAAAACAACACCAATATACTCTGAAACCGCTGGCAATTGAGGGTAGCGCCCCCCTTCGAAGGACTCTAGACCAAACGTGAAAGGCCCCGAAGAACCGCAGGAAACTCCGCCAATAGACTGGACGAATGCCTGGTAATTGGCAATCTTCGAAACCGACTCGGGAAAATATTCGATATGATCTCTGTGAAACCAATGATTATATTCTTTCGTATTGCCAGGATGAAATCCGATTCTCCTCTTCGCTCGAGCAAGCCAAGAAAAAAAACCACTCTTAAAGTGACGTTGCATATCAAGCACAACATCGAACTCCTCCTTCTGTAATTCCCTGCGCAATGCAGGAATACCTCTTACTCCCAGCATGCGATTGAAAACAATTACCCGATTAATAAGCGGGTGTAACTTTACGAGACCCTCACATTTTGGTTCAACCAACCATGTAATCTCGACATCCGGGTACCGCTGTTTAATGGGTGATAACACCGAGAAGCCACGTGTAACATCTCCGATTGACCCCATTAATACAATAAGTACTCGTTGCATATTCGTTACAGAATCCCTTTCAATTATACCGTATGATCTAAGTGAGAAATACTTTTTAGCTTTAAGCACATTACTTCGGCAATCGATTCCGGCAAACAGTGCTTGATTACCGCTCTGCGCCACCGTCGAAGATAAAAATCCCTTAATGCCCTGAGTTGTGAAACCTCGCGCATACCCGGTGACAGCGGCGTCGGAGACGACCCTGGCACCGCAGAATAAGGCACCGCAGAATAAGGCACCGCAGAATAACCTAACGAACCGCCCTTTACCGATTGTAAAAAAGGAGAATGTGCGAGCGCCTTCAAAATTTGCGCCTTATCGAAGTCAATCAGAAAAACCTCCCCATGCTCATCAATCAAAACATTCCCGGGGTGTAGGTCCACATGTTTCACGCCGTTTACAATCAGTCGCGTGACCAGCTCCGCAACTTTTTCGGTTATTGCAACCGCATCGAGTCCACCCTGCAACGTGCCATTTTGAGCGAGATGAAACAGACTTTGACTTCGTTCTACCTCTTTAGTGACGAGCCAGGCCTTGTAGAACAACGACCCCTTGTACGCAAAAAGGATTGGTTCCGGAGCTGAAACTCCCATTGCCCGGACCCTCACTAACATACGAAATTCGTTTTCGCAGCGCGTTGCCCCTAGCCGGAGGTAACGATGGCTAACCAGCCGACCGAGCACTCCTCCCCTGCGATAGTGCTTGATTACAACCCGTCCGATTCCATTCAGAAGCAACCTTACGGTTCGGCCCCGACCACTCAGATCCTGCTTCTGCGACTTTCGGTACGGCTCCCCCCGCAAAACTATCGCCATCTGAATCGCCTCTGGAGGGGAAAACTCAATACAGGAACGGATTATCACATGTCCATGTCGGTAATCAAACAATGGTTGATTGACAAACCCTTGTTGCACGCCCCCTGGCAGCTCCTCGCCGGAGTTACCTGGACATTGCCCATATGTGCTTTCTCTATCCCTTTTCATTCGCGATTAGTCTGTCATAAAAAGCAGCCAGTTCGGGGCATTCGAACTCCCGGACCTAACCCGGATTATTCACGAAACGGCGCGGCTTAACACAAATAATTCAACCCGCAACTACATCAGTCTCTCTCATTACCGCTTCGGCCGCTTCAATAACCCGTTGGGCCGACACCCCGGTCATGCATAGTTTCGTGCCAGTAGGACAGACCGTCCCGCCGTGCCTACGACACGGCTTGCAAGATAGGTCTGCTACTTCCAAAACTATAGCCCGGGGATTCTGCCAAGGGCCAAAGCCGAAGGACGGAGAGGTCGCGCAAAACACTACCACAGTTGGGCGTTTAAAGGCAGAGGCAAGGTGAAGGGCAAAGGAATCATTGCAGACCACAAGACTGGCCTTCCGAACTAGCTCAATGGTCTCCCTTAGCGAGGTCAGCCCAGTACGGTCATCAACATCAATCCCCTCCATCACACTTTGATTATAGCCTTGCTCTTTCTTCGACCCAAGAATGACGACTCGCAACCCCCGCCCGGCAAAATGGCGCGCAACTCCAGCAAACCCTTCTCCATACCACTGCTTGGTAAACCAGGCACTACTGGGAAAAAGTACCGCATAGGATCCGCTACTATGCGCTTGGCTACTCTCAGGAAGTGACGGAATCGGGAGTTCAAGGGGCGGAGCCGTCTTCTCCGACCATTGGCTATCATCACCAGTTCGACCATTCCCTAAGAGAGCGAGATTCCGGACTACCTCATGTTGACCCCCAGGACGGCGCACCGTCTCTGTAAACCACCAGGCTAAGCTGCCTCGCTTAAAGCCAATTCTTGCCGGAATTCCGGCCCACCAGAGCAGCAACGCAGTTCGGACGGAGCGATGAATCGAATAGACTATGTCAAACCGTTGCCTTTTTAGCCCCTGAGCAATCCGAAAGAATCCACGCATGCCCCGATCGTTACCTCGTTTGTCATAACAGATAACCTCGCTCACTTCCGGATGTCCTTCGAAGATCTCACGGGCGACTGGCGTCGTCAGGATACTCACCGTACTCTGCGGATGTTTGCTCTTTATCGCTCTAATCATCGGTGTGGTAAGCACACAATCGCCCAGCCAGCTAAGCTGCACCAATAAAATCTTCATAGTCCAATTTTACTCAAAAAAAGAGGTCACTTTTTTCCCTATTTGCCCACTATGGTAATGACCGGAGTTCGGCATAAGAACTGCGGTTATGAAAATAATGCTATGGACCTGAGTTCGACGTAAGAACAAAGGTTATAAGGAATATTTCAATGTACAGAGATCTTCAAACTCATCTTCTTACCGACCCAGAACTGTTCGCGTTGCTCCTTGACCAGAAAGTGCCCCAGCGAACCACTTTAACTCTGGCAAATTCGGTCTGCGAGCTGTATCGAACACACGGGACAACCCTCACGGCGCACCAAATCGAGCAAGTCCCTGATGTTACCCCAGAGGAAGCCCGCCGCCTCTTTGCAACGCTAGAACTGATCCGACGCCAAACAAAACGCTCCTCCCCCCGCATTCAGGCCCCCCAGGATGCCTATTCACTGGTCCGCCATCTTGCGCTCAAGAAGCAGGAACACTTCATCAGCATCAGCCTCAATAGCGCCCATGATGTAATCGCGCTGAGAACCGTCACCAAGGGTCTGGTAAACCGGGCCGAAACGCACCCCCGAGAGGTCTTTGCTGACATTATCACAGATAGGGCCTGCGCAGTAATTGTGGCTCACAACCATCCCTCAAACAACCTTACGCCGAGCCAGGCTGATAAGAGCCTTACAACCAGGCTCACCAACGCGGGAAATATTCTCGGGATCCCACTCCTGGATCACCTCATTTTCGGGGCGCATGGATATGTTAGCCTAAAAGAACAGAACCGGGAACTATTCGCGCGTGAGTGAAGAACTCGTGCGCGTGGCAAAGAGCTACTTGCCAAGATGCTTACAGACTCTTCTCACAATCTCGTCCATATTCACTGGCTTCTCAATGGTTTCTACTATTCCAGCATCAGCACACATGGCAGGAGTGAGGTCGTTATACCCTGAAAAAATAATGAACACTGGCTGTCTCTTTCCTGAATTCTGAACTGATTGCGCGAGATACAATCCGTCCCCGTCCGGCATACGCATATCAGAGAGCACCACATCGAAATCCAAATGTTGGAAAATCTCAAATGCCGAACTTCCGTTCGATGCTTGCGACACCGTCGCTCCGAATCTCTCCAGATTTAGAACGACAGCCTCCCGTAGATCGTCATCATCATCAACAAAAAGAATCCGCACCCCGGACAATAACTGGTGCTTACTAGCAGGCGACATCCCGTACTCCCTCTTTGCGTGTTTGAACAATTGGCAGCTCGATATTAAAGGCGGTATGCCCATTAAGAGGCCGATAATATAAACTTCCACCCATATCTTCTATAATGCCCCGGGAAATACTCAGACCCAACCCTATGCCTTTGCCAACTTCTTTAGTCGTAAAAAATGGAATCATCATATTATCAACTATACTTTCAGAGATCCCGGGACCACTATCGGTAACTGTGATATACGCCTTGTGTTCATCGCAGTCGACAAATAGTTTGACCCATCTCTCGTCAAGTTCGTCCACAGCATCAAAAGAATTACTAACAAGATTTACGATTACTTGTGCTACCTGGTGGCGCACGCACGATACTGAGACCTGATCATCACACTGCACGTCTAGTTCCACCTGCCGCAACTTGGCACGTTCTCTGAAAAATGCGAGTCCTTCATTAATGACTGAAGACAGGTTTGCCGGGCCAACTGAATCAGACGAACTATCACGCGCAAACTTAGTAAGACCACGAACGATCGATTCTATGCGACAGGTCGCTCTTTCAATCTTCTCTATCCTCTTCTCCATGACCTCCAATTGGTAATCCCCAGTTCGTAAATCTCCACGGAGAAGTCCACTAGTAAGTAGTATTGTCGTCAGTGGCGTATTAATTTCATGGGCGACCCCTCCTGCCATTGGCCCCAGCGATGCGAGCTTCGCAGATTGTACGATCATTGCCTGCTTTTGCTTCTCCTCCGAAACATCGGTAAGCGTCGTAACCACGTGGGTCGGCTCCGCACTGCCTTCTATTGCTATCGGCTGAGAACTAACTCGAATCCACCGGATATCGCCGTTGGCGATCATTAATCCCATCACTACACCATATTGTCCAGCTCCAGTTGAGAGAGCCTTCGTCGAGGGGTGCTCATTCACCGGAAACGTTGAACCATCCTCCCGCAAATACTCACCTGACTCCATTACCGCACGTCCCTCTATAACTTGCGTTTTAGTCAACGCCAGAATTTTCAGAACGGCCGGGTTGTAGGCCACAATATATCCCAATCGGTCCTGTATCGTTACGCCATCAACCATGTTCTGCAAAGCAAACCAGGAGTAATCATGTTGAAATTTCTGCTGTTTGGCGGTTAATGTAGCCAATCGCAATTTCAAAAGGTGGTATACTTGATTTGAAAGTTGCCTTAACGCCCGTTTCTGTTTATTGGAAAGATGACGAGGCTTATTGTCTATCACACATAGAGAGCCTAACGGTAACCCGCTCGGCCCTAGTATCGGCGACCCGGCATAATGCACAATATGCGGCTCACCTGTTACAAACGGATTATCGAAAAAGAGTTGGTCCTTACCTACATCTGGTACTTCGTACACCCCCTTCTGCAAAATAGCATACGAACAAAATGCGGAATCGCGAGAAGTTTCCTTGACGTTGAGACCAACGGCTGACTTAAACCACTGCCTACCCCTATCGATAAAGGAAATTAATGCGATGGGGGATTGGCAAATAAGACAGGCGAGCTGACTAATTTCATCATATTCACTTTCCGGGCCCGTATCCAGAATCTCTAATCGCGCGAGCTCCCGAAGTCGCTCTTCTTCCCTGGGATGTAGTGATGCTACCTTCACAGATCTTCCCCCGTCGTAAATAATAGTCGCCACGCGTGACTGGACCAAGGTCCAATTAATATCGGTGTCCGTAAAGAATGGCGAATCTATTCGTAACTAGTCAATTTCACTCAATATGAAGTGGAGTAACGCGCCTCAGCCAACCTGCCGAACGCTCACTCTTACGGATTCGCCTGGCCGGTGAAAAATTGCTAATAACTTACAACGATGACCCCACAATCACATTGACTGACTGAATGCACACCATCAGTGCCCACACTATCGCCACGGCAAGATGTACACTTAGCCACAAAGATCATAGCACAAAACAAATCCCAAATAACTAAGCATATCAATAGATAATTTGTTACGCTGTCTCAGATTTACCCTTCAGTGGCTTCTTCTGGTGACTGTCCACCACTCCCACTGATTTAAACTAAGTTATAGGAAAAATAAGGTCGTTGGCCTTCGGACGCCGAGGTCCATTTGGCTTAGTGGTGGAGAAAACTCCAAAGCAACAACACAAAACAGCCCAATAGAGCCGTGTGCAGCGACCAGTGCGAACAACGCACTTTATTAAGGCTTAGAGTGGTCTAAAATATCGGCTAATTCGCCCGACTGATGCATCTCAAGCAAGATGTCAGAACCGCCAATGAACTCTCCCTTAAAATATGCCTGAGGAATCGTTGGCCAATTTGCAAACTCTTTTATACCTTCCCGGATGTCAACGTCACTAAGCACATCAAACGAATAAAATGTAGGACGGTACTGCTGTAATACCTCTACCGCCCGGGCTGAGAATCCGCAGCGGGGTGCCAGCGGAGTTCCCTTCATAAAGAGCACAAGCTCGTTACCCGATACCATTTCGGCGATCTCTTTCTGCACATCGCGGGAGCTCTCATCCGAGCCTTTTCCACCTTTTAAGACTTTAAAAATGCTCATGATATCCTCACTTACACATCACTTACTAGTTCACCAACAATCTCGTGCAACCGCACAGCCACCAGTGGCTCAACCCATCTGCGCAACTCTGGCTCAGTAATACCTTCCAATGCTTCCCACAAGAAAGCATGCGTTACCATTGCCAATGCGACTTGGCGCGATATCCCGCGTGTCATAAGGTAAAAAAGAGCGTTTTCGTCAATCTGACCAACAGTAGCACCATGGG
Source organism: Bdellovibrionota bacterium (assembly GCA_044238365.1). Classification (GTDB taxonomy): domain Bacteria; phylum Bdellovibrionota_C; class UBA2361; order UBA2361; family JBIIDM01; genus JBIIDM01. Next base: position 11,708 of record JBIIDM010000063.1, read on the forward strand.
AGCACTTGACGTCATCCGCCCAAATTTTCAATTGTGGTCTCGTATTGAATGTCGCAGAATCACTCAAAAGTACCGCATTGTTAGATTGCATTGCATTTGTTTTCTGCGCCCCCGGACGAACTATGATCGTGCCGCCAAAAACTCCCGTAGACGAACCGCCGTATACTCCCTTGTACAGTTCTGTACTCTCACAATAAGGAACCGCGTGATCGATGGTCGTGTTATTATCTACATGTTGCCCTCTATCAGCCAGAGTAAGACCATACAGCTTGAGGTGGCTATTAGATCCCTCGATGGCACCCAAAACTTCATTTCTCACCAAACTACCGCCAAGTGACACGGTAGTAACAGTACAGGTGGCATCACGTTCAATCCGCGTATTGTGCGCCTGCCAATGAAATGCCAGGGGACTCTCCTCCTGTACCTTAAGGATGCGCACCTGAGAATTTCCCAACCCCCAAACCTCGGTGTACGCGCAGGTGAAATATTCGTGAGCGTTATCTGATACGAACCTCTCGATCAGGGTAACTTCGCACCCCGGTTGCGCTTCAACAATAAGGCGCGGGAAGACCGCATAGGAGGCTGAATTAGCCCCAACCGCGGTAGCTATATTTACCACCTCAATAGGGTGGGTTAATTTCACATTTCGACCGATACAAATTTTAACCGCTCCCTTACTCAGTGCCTCATTTAATGAGCCAAGTGCGCCGAAGGAGAGATCGTAGTGGTCTTCACCAGCGTAATTAAGATGCCTTACTGCCGGAACTGAGCCAGTTACGGCGGAAATTTCAACCTGCGGTGAATCGCTGAACGCATACTCCGGAACAAAATATCCGTTGATAAAAACAACGCGGGCAGCTACCGTTTTATGGTCAAATAACTCAATCCCAAACCTGGCCTTACCGATCTCGTTAAAATTCTCAAAAGAATCTCCCGGCGCCACCGAATAAGGAGGAGCCTGTACAAGGCTGGCCCGTTTTAAAGCCTCCAGTGAGGTATACTTCCAGGTTTCATCGTTGCTGCGTGGCCACCCAAAGGATGTAAACCGCTCAAACGCCTTACTGCGCCTATCAAACGAACTATCCGATTCCGCAAAGTTCTTGGACATGCCCTGCCAAATCTGGCTGGCCCACCCATTTAACGGCGTTAATACTGCTCCAGACGGTATAGTCTGCACGTCGGTTAACATCTTTTCTCTCCAATTTTTGGAAATTGTAACTACTCAGGTACCCTCACTATCAGCACGCTCGTAAAGCGCCCCAACTAGCTGTATAGCCATCGTCAAAAATAATGCGGTTTTGAGTCACATCTCGGCGATGGCTATGTGTTTGTTTTGACTCGCCTTCGCGAGTCGTTATAGTAATTTTTAATACTTTATTATTTTTGAAGATTACTATAACTGCCAGGGATTTTTCCAAGGTCGAGGAAAGTGATTGTTTTGTGAATGAGGCGTGGTACTCCACGCCGCAGTGAACAAAACAATCAGTTGACGAAGAGATTGGGAAAATACCTGAGCAGTTACTGGAAATTAAATAAGACTGCCCTAGGCAGCAGCCAAGGAATCCCGAATCCACTGATAGCCGCGCTCCTCCAGCTCAAGTGCCAGCTCCTTACCGCCGGTCCGCACAATCACCCCGTCAATCATTACATGAACAAAATCGGGCGTTATATAATCAAGCAGGCGCTGATAGTGCGTAATTATCAGAAATGATTTCTTCGGGTCTTCGGCCTTAATGAGATTTACTCCCTCGGCAACCACCTGCAACGCATCAATGTCAAGGCCAGAATCTGTTTCATCAAGAATAGCAAGCTTCGGGTCAAGCAGCGCCATTTGAAATATCTCACTTCGCTTCTTCTCACCGCCTGAAAAGCCTTCATTTACCGACCGCTTGAGGAATTCCTCGTCAAAATGTAGCAGCGCCGCTCGTTCCTTAAGAATCTTTTGAAAATCTCTAACGCCGGCTGTGGGCAATTGCCGCGCCTCTCGTACAGCATTGTATGCCGTACGTAAAAAATACGACGTTAATACCCCGGGAAGTTCAACGGGATACTGAAATGCCATAAATATTCCTGCCTTGGCACGCTCATCAGGTGCAAGCTCCAGAAGGTCGGTGCCTTCAAATTGGACCGAACCTGCGGTAACTTCATAGCCTTCTTTCCCGGTAAGAACATTAGCCAGGGTAGTCTTCCCTGATCCGTTGACCCCCATGATAGCGTGGACTTCACCAGGCTTTATCTCGAGGGATAGCCCCTTGAGAATTTCCCTCTCACCGACTTGGACTCTCAATTCACTGATATTCAACATCCTCTATCCTACGCTCCCTTCTAAACTCACTGCTAATAACTGACGAGCTTCAATGGCAAACTCCATTGGAAGTTCATTCAGTACTTCTCGGCAAAATCCGTGAACCAGCATCGAAATCGCCTCCTCTTGACTGATTCCTCGTTGGGCACAATAAAAAAGCTGGTCCTCACCAATCTTCGTGGTGGTTGCTTCGTGTTCGATCTTCGAGGTAGGATTTTTCGCTTCAATATAGGGGAATGTATGCGCACCACATTCCTGCCCCATTAACATCGAATCGCACTGTGAAAAATTTCGAGCATTCGTGGCACTCTTCATGATTTTCACCAATCCACGATACGAATTCTGACCCTTTCCTGCCGAAACCCCTTTCGAAATAATCGTGCTCCTGGTGTTCTTTCCAATATGGACCATCTTAGTGCCTGTATCGGCCTGCTGACATTTTGTCGTGAGCGCCACTGAATAGAACTCGCCAATCGAATCATCCCCTTTTAAGATGCACGAGGGATATTTCCAGGTAATGGCAGATCCAGTTTCAACCTGAGTCCAGGAAATCTTCGACCGGGGACCTGCACATAAACCACGCTTGGTTACGAAATTATAAATGCCCCCCTTCCCTTCTTCGTCACCCGGGTACCAGTTCTGAATCGTAGAATACTTAATCTCTGCATCATCGAGCGCAATCAATTCAACAACTGCTGCGTGAAGTTGATTAGTATCCCGCATGGGTGCAGTACACCCCTCAAGGTAACTTACATAACTTCCCTTATCAGCAATAATCAAAGTACGTTCGAACTGACCTGTATTCTGCTGATTAATTCTAAAATAGGTCGAAAGCTCCAACGGACATCGAACTCCAGGAGGAATATAGACAAACGATCCCTCCGAAAAAACTGCCGCATTTAGCGCAGAAAAAAAGTTATCTGAGTGGGGAACCACGCTGCCGAGATACTTCTTAATTAACTCGGGATGGTGCTCAACTGCCTCTGACATAGGGCAAAAGATGACACCCACTTCTGCCAAAGTTTCTTTAAAGGTCGTGGTTATGGAGACACTGTCAAACACAGCATCAACTGCGACCCCCGCGAGACGCTTCTGCTCAAGGAGCGGAATACCAAGCTTGTCATAGGTTTTAAGGATCTCGGGATCCACCTCGTCAAGGCTCTTATATTTTTCAAAATTCTTAGGTGCCGAATAGTAACTGATGCTCTGGTAATCAATAACGGGATGGTGAATGAAAGCCCAGGTCGGCTCCTTCATTCTAGACCACGTCGCAAGCGCCTTAAGGCGCCACTCAGTCATGAACTCCGGTTCACCTTTCTTCAGTGAAAGTGCGCGGACGACGTCTTCGCTCAACCCCGGCGGAAACGTATCGGATTCGATGAGGGTCTCAAATCCATACCGATAGTCCGATGCTGCAATTTTTTCGAGGAACTGTGTGTCAGTGGTCATGCCTAGACTAATTGATTGTTTGTCAGATCGTTAAATATATCGGAATATTCAAAACTGAATATTTTTAACCTTTGTTCTTACGTCGAACTCAGGTCTTTAGCTTATTCGCATAATCTCCCGCGAGAGATACATTAGGCCCACCCTCCCAAATTCTCTAATCTCTAAAATCTCAAGAATAATCAGTCCGGTATCCACGTAATGGCTTTAGGCCGTTGCCTGCTACGCAAGATTATAGCTATATCTGGATTCAAGGACACCCAGACCTCAAAAAAAAGCTTATTTCTGCGAAAGAAGCCCTGGAAGGATGACACACCCGCATTGCGAATTCAAGGTAACCCCTATCATGAGTCTGAGTCGGATTATTCACAAGCCCGCACCACCATAACGGTTAAGATACCGAAGATTTTGTTGAAAGATTCGGTACCTTAGCCACTCTGGCGGTGCAGGCTCGTGAATAATCCGGGTCAGGCGTACTGAACAATATCGATGAGTTAAAGCCAAAACTGAGAAAATACCACGAAATTGTCAAAGGTGTAGTAGAACATTGCTCATCCGGTTTATTTCTGCTAATCGATGTTTCCATTACCAGAAACCCGGGTTGCCAGTTTTAGTACCAATCCCACCATTCACTATGACAACATTCTCACATCTTCATCTTCACACCCAGTACAGCCTCCTTGATGGAGCCAACAAGGTTTCGGATGTTGTAGAACGAGCGTTTAAGCTTGGGCAACCAGCGATAGCCATGACTGACCATGGCAACATGCACGGTGCAATCGACTTTTATTCAGCCGCGAGGAAAATCGGCATTAAGCCGATTATCGGGTGCGAGCTGTATGTTACTTCCGGCTCACGCGCTGCCCGTGTTCCCCTCAGTAGTGGTGGGCGTCCGACCTTTCACCTTACCGCCCTGGCAATGAATCTCACCGGATATTCTAATCTATGTCGCCTTGTCAGCTTGTCGTACCTTGAGGGCTTCTACCACAAGCCAAGGGTCGACCGTGAAATACTGCAGGAGTACAGTGATGGGTTAATCATTTTAAGCGGCTGTCTTGGTAGCGAAATCGCCGCCTCCACCTCAAATGATAGCCGCGAGGGCGCAAAAGAGGTCGCGGAGTTTTTTGCCCGAACTTTTAAGGACCGCTACTACATCGAGCTTCAACCCCACCCGATACCCGATCAGCAACGACATAATACGGCGTGTATCGACCTCGCCAAGGAGCTTGGTATTCCTCTTGTAGCCACTACAGACTGTCATTACGGCGCGGAATCTGACCACTTTGCCCAAGAAATTCTTATGTGCGTTTCAACTGGGAAGACGATTGCTGACCCTGATCGCCTTCGGCATGAAGGCTTTACGCTGCACCTAAAGAGCCGTGATGAGATGATTCGGGAGTTTCCAACCCACGATCTCTATCGCCAGGCATGCGATATGACTGAAACGATTGCTCAGGCCTGTAATTTGGAGTTTTCATTTAACACGTATTACATGCCGCGCTACTCAGAACGAACCGAAGAAGACCACGCCGACATCATGGCAGAACAAGCCGGC
>JBIIDM010000227.1:0-4858 GCA_044238365.1 Bdellovibrionota bacterium
CCCTACGCCGTTAGGATCAATTCCGTAAGACCGGCACTACGAGTTTCTCTGATGAATCCTAATCCAGACGCATTATCAATTGGGCACATTTCCCCAGCGTACTACTGGCATATCATCCATCATCCGATTAGACCCTGATGCAACCGACTAGAAAATTCCAAGCATATCCCTACAGGGAGAATAGTTTTGCTACAAATTCATGCTTCACTTACACAACCAAGAAAGAACCATGGCAAACACCGCTAATTTCGATACTACTGTCTCTCTCGCCCCGCCGGATTCGGAGGAGGAGCGCCTCTTAGATTTAGTATGGGGTGCGGCTGCTGATAACAACCTAATGGCTGAGCTCGTTCAGGATATGCGAAATCGTACCTATGAGCTCTCAACCCGACCGATTGATATCACCCTATCTCTCCCCGGCAACGCAAACATTGGCACCGTCGATCTTCTGGGTCAGGCTCATTCTCGCCCTGAGATCAATTCAACCTTAACCGAGATAAACGTCGGACTTGCACAGGCGCGCTTGTATACGCAGCTCGTTTCAGGAGAGTACAAGCATGTATTCGTCGAAGGTCAGTTGACTGATCTGCTCTGTGACGATCCCCTGTTACAAACGATACGGAGTGATCTGGGAGAACGATTTGCTACTATCTTTCCTGAAGGAGTTAACCCCGTACTCTCGGCTGAACAGGCTCAATTCTTCTATGAGCACGGAGCGAGTACGATCTATGCCGCCACAAGAATAGACGTCTCAATCCATAAGATCTGCTGTCCAGAAGAAACTGCGATACTGTATATGGCTCTTGAACTGGGCCTTGCTCCTGCTGAAATGCGAAATCGGCTAACAATGGGGTTCCGGGAGGGCCTTGCCATGCGAGAGATACTGTGCACCATCTCTCGCAGCCGGGAAATGAGGGAACCACAGTAGCCTGGACGATGGGTGCGTTGCATACAGGTGCCGAATCCGCGGATATGCATCGTACCTGCGGCACTACAACTAAAAACGAATTACCGGTCGTTAACCGACACCTCTCCTTTGAGGATATGGTAAGACCGGTCTCGCAAACGGTACACACTGAGTCACAAAAGGTCGTTCTGGCAGATGATACCGTAAGAGCGATTTGGGAAGCAAAGGCTATTGATCGGTTTACCTTTGAAGAGCTTACGTCAGTGGAACAACAGGTTGTTGGCCTGCTCAGGCTGGAGGTTAAAAAGCAGGATTTTCCTTCCGCAGGAGATCTTAAGGATTACCTTATGGAGAACCGGCTCTGCCCTGCTATGGTTCACGGTCGCTGTGAATCCGTTCCGGCAGTATCAATCGGGCTCTCGTATCAGCTGCTTCCCCCAAGCATTTCCGCCGGCGATGAATATCAGCAGGAGGCCTACATCAGGAGACAAGAGGCTATGGCTCTACCTTCCAACGCCTCACCTGTTGGAAAATTCATCGCTCAGAAAGTGGCAGCTTGCGGATCCAGTAGGAATCATGGTGGAGCTGATGTTTGCCGAAAAGGCAGGGCCCTTTAGCATATATCGAGTACCCACTGATCCGTAAGGGTCTACAGGAGGGATCGCCGCTGAAGAAAGAATTCACTGAGTAGGTGGTACACCTAGCCGGAGTGTCAACGTGCGACGAACGAACGACTCTCTCTATTCGATACCGATGATAGCCCGATATAATTGGGAATATAAAACTCATGTACACGGGTCAGACAGGAGAGACCTATCTGACTCCGTACGGTGCTATTGAATTATTACGTCATGTATCTCAAAGGTATGAAGCTGGAGCAGCATATTGTCCACTACACGTAAATGCGAGAATAGTTGGGTCGTCTCCGCCGTTATTTGCTCGTCAACTGTCCTCCGTCGGTGGCTATGTCCGTGCCGACGCCACGCTAATGCCTTATTTCCCTTGAGCATTGCACCATAGCGTCGGTTCGCTTCCTGGTGAGATGAACTCTGCGCGCTCAGAAGACATTCGGCGCTACAGTATCGGTGTCCCCGATCATAGAATTGGCAGATGAAGAACTTCTCTTCACAACATCCACAGTACATTCGCCTTAGTATTTCTACAGAGTTACAAGAAACCCTCAAGATTCTCACCCAGATGGACGACACCCTTTATGTTGCTCTGTTGAGTTCTGTCAGCAGGAATTTCATACTCCGGAGGGATCATCCTCTAAGTCAGTCAGTCAGTGTACAGAAAAGTTGTTACTTCATTCTAGGAGTTAGGTATGCGTTGTTTGATATTGTCATTGATTGGATTCTGGTTGATCGTCCCCCTATCCCTATATGCCCAATATGACTTTAACAGTGATGGCGTTGATGAGGTGCTACATGTTTCTGAGGATGAAAGCGGCTTGATTCGGTGGGATGTGCTTGATCTTACTACGGGTGAAAATAGCACGCTAGGTTTTTTTGGCAACCCTCGGGATCAGCTGGCTGTGGGCAATTGGATTACCCCAGATAGACCGGTTATTGGAGTGATTACCAATGGTAGTCGCGGTGATTCCACCTATGAAGATAACCGCTTTCGGCTTGTAGTACCCCTTGATATTGTAAATAGTGCAGAATCTCTCATTATTAATTTGCAACGCGGTAAGCGCGCTAGCATCATTTCTAGCGCTGATTTTGATGGCAATGGCATTTCGGATGTCGTTGTTGTACGGCGCGGACATATAAGGCAAGCTCTATGGCATATCACCCTCAACCCGCTGGATTCAAAAAATTCAATTAAACGTAAAATTGTCTTTGGCAAGGGAGCAGATCAGCCACTTACTTTTTATTTTCGAGGTAATAAGGAATCCTTAGCTCGAATTCGCATGCCTAAAAAGGGCAAACGCGCACTAACTGTTTGGCATTGTAGTCTACCCTGTAAACGGCAGCGGAGCTTACGAATTAAACAGAGAGTAGTTGATTCAAATAACCTTAGCGTACAAGTTCTACGTGGAAAAAGTGGTGAACAACGTAAGGTCATTAGTACCAGACGTGATTCTTTGGTTTTAGTGCGCAAGACCGAAGTAGGTCAAGAAATTACCTTCCTCAATTACCGCGGCAAGCCAAAAAGTCGAATTACTACCCCAAAAGGTTCTAACGTAGTGGTGGGCAATTTTGGTGATGGTACATTAGTGGAGGTAAATAACGGTCTGTTACAGCTTCACAGTAATTCAAGTGCTGAACAAATAACTTTTGCTGACAAGATTATTCATACGTTAGTAGATAGCAGCGTCATTGCTAATTATCCAAAGACAGAAGGGGCATTGCCTCCGTTTATAGGAACGAAAACACCGGTAGCTGTGTTTACGCCTACAATGTACGAAACGCTGGCGGCTACAGTTGCAGTAGTGGCACGCACCCCGAATCAAACAAGTAGCTATACACCAACGCTTGTCCCCACTGATACTTTTACACAGACGCCTACGCCGACGCCTACTTCTACTTTTACTACTACTCCTACCTTTACTCCTACTCCTACTCCTACTCCTACTCCTACTCCTATAACTCAAAGTCTTGTTCTAGCCATACCTGGTGTAATTGCTGCCTATGATGCTGCACAAGGTATATACTCTGATGCGATTGGAGGAACTCGTACGGGGGATGGAGGAATAGTGGAGTATTGGGAAGATATCTCTGGCAATGGAAATCATTTGCGTGCTTTTTGGCCTTTAAAGCCTTCTCTAAAAATAAATAAATTTGGGAATCTTCCAGCAATAAATTTTAATGCGGTCATGTCGAGTGGGAATGGATCGGCGATGGGTACCGCTAGTGGGATCGGTGTAGGAGCAAAAACGTTTTTTTCTGTTTTTTCGGTAGATAGCAACACCAATTATTGGCAAACCGTGTACGCAACTAGAGCAACAGGCGCATTTGATCCTAATACGCATTCTGATCTCGTATTAGGCGGGCCAGGAATTACAACTGACAATCTTATATTGGGAACTAGCGACCTCAGTATAGAAGCGATTCCCAATACAAAAGTAGTCTTTGATGCATTGCGCCTAGTTACTCATGTTGATACTATTGCTACGAACAATTACCAGTTATTTGTGGGTGGAGCGATAGGATGGTGGATACCCTTCGATGGACATATCGCAGAAATGATAGTTTTTAATAGGCTGCTAAACGAAGAAGAAAAACGAAATGTGCAGTACTATCTTAAAAATAAGTATAACATTCAAGCTGACAACTGATTGGGCTGCCTTCTAAATTCTAGGCAGTTGTTTAGCTAACTAATCGCCCCACGAAAGCTAATCTATTCCTGTTTTCGCTACCGTTCTCTAATCTGCTGAAACCGGATCTTGGTTCAGTTCCCCTAAGTTCACCAATAGAATTCGCTCCGAGATGACTTCTAAACCCTCTTAATCGGCAAACCTGGGTAAGCCGGATACTTAACGGAAGGCGCGTTTCGTGAATAATCCGGGCTAGTATTTCTACGAAAAATTGCTAGTTACCTAACTTTATGGATCAGCAGAGCCGATTGATCAGATGGGGGCGAAATGAATCTTTTGGTGGTATATGAAAATAGAAGATTACAAAGATCGTGCCCGCCTGTTATTCGAAATTTTTCTTCAAGAATCTAACATCTTAACTGAGGAGGTTCGCCGAGCACTACAGTCAGACGACACTACTTTCTTGGCGAACTGGTCTAGGTCACTAGACGACTCCGTGGTGCGCGAGGTTGCAAAGACCTACCTGACCACCCGTGAGAATCTGAATGCCGAAAGCAGGCTGCTCGATTCTGCTGAGCAACTGCGTGTATCGTCTAAGGAACTTGATAAACACTTCAAGGTGATTGGAAGTCAAATTGCAGACCTGTATACCGCTCTAAGAAAACTTACGAAGACTTCTGAACTTATTATGA